>QCWC01000188.1 GCA_013114705.1 Candidatus Nitrosocosmicus sp.
GAAAAGACAAAATTTGTCTTTGTCTCGGGAATTAGTTTTGAAAAATTTTTGAATTGTTCTAGTTGTTCAACACTATTCTGCAAATCTATCATGGTCTCATACTTCTCAGAATTACTAAATACTTGATGGAAGGGATTGGCTACCAGAACTCCATCTCCAACCTTAATAGCATTTTTCAATGCTTTATAAACATAAGAATTAGCAAGGGTGAAGGCATCTTTTGGCCCAAACCCCATTGCCATGTATGAAGTAAGGGCCGAGGAGAAATTACACCCGGTTCCGTGAGTCTCGTCGAGGGGAAGCCTAGGGTTTAAAATTTTAAGTATGTCATCCTTCGATCTTCCATAAAAATAATCTGCAATCTCTTTGCCTTTATTTTTGTCATGGCCTCCCTTTATTATTACATTTTCAGCTCCGAGGTCTTTTATTTTCTCTGCGACTTTAGTAATATCTCTATATGAAATTATATTGATTTGACTCAACAATTCGGCCTCTTTAAGGTTTGGTGTTATTACAGTTGATAGTGGAATTATATTTCGTTTGAAGGAGACAAAAGAATTCTCCTCTAGCAATTTTACTCCAGTACCAGAATACAAAACAGGATCTAGTACTACAGGTCCTTCAAAGTTTTCTAACTCTTTTTTTACTATATCGATTATACTATTGTCATAAAGTACTCCTATTTTTATTACATCTGGCCTTATATCATCAAGCGTAGTTTCAAGCTGATTCTTAAAAAATTTTGAAGGAACAACAAGTATGTCCGATATTGTTTTTGTATTTTGGGCAGTCAGCGTGGTGATAACTGTTGCTGCATAAATCCCTAATGCCGAAAAAGTTTTGAGGTCTGCTTGGATTCCCGCTCCGGCAGACGAATCACTTCCAGCTATAGTTATAGCTTTTTTCATACTACATTTACCTTGACAATATGGGACTTGTGGGATAAATGAATGTCACTGACCTTCATAGTCATGTTACTTCTAGTTTTGGATTGCTATGATTCCAGTGGAATGTTAACACTAGTATTGTTGGGCAACATTTAGAAATCTTTTATCTAATCAAATACCGAAGAAATTGATATGGCCTCATTCTGTTACACTAATAAGTGAAGCGTGAATAAATCATAACTGTTAAATATGTATCTCATATGAATTTTTTTGATTATAATTGAGCAAACCTATGGACCTTGGTAGTTTGAAAGTTGGGTCTTACATTATTATTGATGGTGAACCTTGCAGAATAGTAGCTTATGATCATAGTAAACCCGGTAAACATGGTTCCGCCAAAGCCCGTGTGGCAGCTATGGGTGTGTTTGATGGTTCAAGACATAGTCTTGTATCTCCAGTTTCAGCAAGTGTGGAAGTTCCGTTGATAGATAAAAGAAATGGACAAGTTATATCCATGTCTGGCCAAGTTTTGCAAATTATGGATTTAGAAACGTTCGAAGTCTTTGAGACCTCTGCTGTCGAAGATGAAATAAGAGATAAGATCAATCAAGGTGGCGAAGTAGAATATTGGAAAGTGCTTGAGCGAATAAAGATAGTAAGAGTAAAAAGCTAGGAATTGCTAGGATGCAGTTAATCACTTCATTGGACAAACATTAAGTGTTTTTTGTCCGTTGAATTTATAGTTGTAAACCAGTTTTGGAATGGGATTTTGCTGGTTTATTACAATATGACTTTCACAGAATATCATGATCTTATATTGCTTTAACAAATTCCGTATGAAATTGTGGTTAAAATTGAGTCAAGGATTAAAAAACCGTATCCACAAAATAGCTAAATAATACAAAATGTTTCTATGATGCATTTAAATAATAAGAATGTTCATAAACGGTAGTTGGAACAGCAATCAAAAATAAAGTTTGATCTTCATTTACCTCTTATTTTAATTCATACCCCTTATGGTCTTAAATTCTTTGACCGAATTTCTAAAACCAGTGCTGCAAGATTTTACGCCAAATTTAATACTTATTTGATGCCTCTGATTACAATTATGGCCTTGTTCCTCATCATAGGTAGTGTGGCCGCGTTATTTTCAAGTGAAACTATCCGAGAAGGCGCTAGGGGCGTAGGTCCTCAAGCAAATTTGCTTATTCCAGGGCTCAATCCTTATCTACCAATTTGGGAAGGATGGATCGCGTTAGTCATAACGATTATTGTACATGAAGCAGGCCATGGTATTATTGCTCGCGTTTATGGAGTTAAGGTTGAATCTACCGGCCTCGTCTTGTTCCTAGGCATCCCAATCGGTGCATTTGTTAATATAGAACGAGATGAATTGAACAGAATAACTACCAAGCAAAAAAGTTCAATATTAACTGCTGGTCCAATGACTAACATCGTATTAGCGGCTATTTCTTTAGTTGTTATTCTATTGATAACATCAACGTTGATTATAACAAAACCGATGGATCAGAATCTATATGGAGTTGTAATTACAAATGTTAATGCCGGTTCTCTGGCAGAATCCATAGGCTTATCAAAGGGAGATACTATACAGCAGATTCAAGGTGTAGATATCCGAGATCCTGTTCAGCTTAATGAGAATTTGAATCGTAACCTTGGCAATTCCATTTCAATCGGGATTGCGTCAGAGTCTGGTGAAAAAATGACTAAACAAGCAACCCTTCCTGACCAAAGGGAGCCAGGCAAGGGAATTTTAGGGGTTTCTATTACACCTGTTGCAGATCCAAAAGAAGTATTGGAAAGATATAATGGAATGATCTTTACTTCCCCATTGGGATTATTAGCTCCTCCAACTTTCGTTCAGGGCATGGTACCATATTCAGATTTTATGGCCGACAAGTATACATCACCAATTTTTGGGTCTTATTATACCATCCCAGCAAATCTCTTTTTCTGGTTATGGTTCATTAACTTCAATGTTGCTATATTTAACGCCTTGCCTATTGGTCCTTTAGATGGAGGTCAGCTTTACAATGCACTCATAGATAAGAAAACCCAAAACAAGAAAGGATTTTTGAGGCATTCATCCAAGCTCCTTACGTATGGAATGGTCATAGTAGTGGTTTTGTCTATTGCCTTGCCCTACTTACTAAAGTAATCCCAAAATACAAGATGGATAGTATTGACAATTTTTCGGTTAGTTTATCCGTCTTTAAAATTAATAATTCTATCTATTGAAGTTCTTAAGGCACATAGTTTGTGATTGAATTGAAAATATTAATATTATAAAAAACCATTACAAACAACCTTTGCATGATACGTAAAAACATCTATAACGCCTTCATAAACAATAAGACCATTGAAGTCATCACTTTTCAATTTCAAATTATTGTATTGCATTAATCACCGTGATAGAAATTTTCCATTAGATCTTGAGGTACTAGTTCACCAGACTGATAACAAGAATGAATGTATGGAAGGTTTTCTCATCTGTCCTGACTGTAAGTCTACTTTCCCAATAATCTCCGGTATCGCAGTCATTGTCAAGGATATCATCCAATATGCTTCTCAGAGATCTGGAACTTTTGGCAAGTGGTACTCAACGTGCAAAAGTGACAAAATGAAGAGCTATTTGAAAGACTTGTCGACCAGGCTAGTAAGAAACTCTGTGATTGAAAACAGATACGAGGATGACGGAAGATATTTCCAGACATACAAGTGGTTACACAATGATAATTTTGAAAGCGACAAATTTTTACATCTTTTACGTTGGAAAATAAAACCTTCTGATGTCTATCGGAAGTTGACATCTGGAATCAAGTTTGAACCAGAAGGGATCGCTTTGGATCTAGGCTGTGCTTTAGGACTATCAACACTTGAATTGGCCAACAAGTTTTCATTTGTTTTCGGTATAGATTCCTCGTTCTCGTTTATGGTTGAAGCAAAAAAGAAATCCAATGATGCTGGATATACAAATATAGAATTCTTCGTATGTGATATCCTTGATTTACCTTTCAAGAGCAACAAATTTGATTTAATTTTTGGACTCAATATCGTAGAATTTGTTCCGCTTGAAAAATTGCTGCCGGTAGTTCATAGTCTGCTCAAACCACATGCCTTATTTGTTACCACAACACCGTACGACTACAACAGGGAAGTTGTTTATAACCCAAATTTGGATGATCATACGCTGAGGATAGCAATTGAGAACAACGGGTTTGAAATTACAATCAAAACGAGAAAAGAATCATTTATACCATGGATACTAAAGATAAATGAAAGAACATATCTTTTTTATTTTCTTGATCTTATCGAGGCAAGGAAGATATCTAAGCATAAACATTAAAGTTATAGTAAAATTTTCTATATTACTTAACTGTAATTCTTCTTACATTGATAACCCAAGCTACTTGTTTCAAAATCTAATTATATTAATTTGTTGACTTTAATGACGGTATAATGAAAATCGTCTTCATGCAATCTGCTTCTACGTCCTATTCTTTCTTAGACTATAATGAAAGCGAGGTTGATAGCTCTATACCATCAAATTGTTCTTTATACCTCTTTGGCAAGGCTCTCATTACAAGAAACGTTGACCTGATAGATTCATTATATGGGTTAGAGACGGTGTTTGTGCCAAAAAAGTTAAATTTTATAACAAGAATAATTAAATCAACAACAAA
>QCWC01000189.1 GCA_013114705.1 Candidatus Nitrosocosmicus sp.
TTTAGTAAAATTCACTTTAGAAGATATACTAAACCATAGCGTCAACGACTCGTTAGCCCAGTATAAAAGAATAAACCGTAAAAAAATACAAATTAAATAGTCGTTGTCTAATCAATTTTAAAAAATTTCAATAAACAATAACAACAACGATTTTGGCTTGTATAAATATAGAACGGGTCTCTTAACAATTTCGATTACGCTAAGTAAAGTCTAGGCATTAAATAGAATCCACTATTTACAAAAGTAGTAATTATCTAAGATTGCTACTATTGGTATGGATTGAAGGAATTTTATCTGTAAAGCGAAAAAAAATAAATAATTGTATGTGCAAAATCAGTTATTGCAACTAATTCCTAATTTCAATAATAGGATTAGAATAATTGTTACACTTTTGGTTATTGCAACATCTGCATTTACATTCTCTAATCCTTTGTTTGTGAATTCTACAACTCCATATGATTCTGGTTATGACCACGGATGTGATGATGCCAAAATATCTGACCCGTCAGATAGATACATAAATCAGCCAGAAAAGGGACCCTCTTATCATACATCGGAATTCATGGATGGTTATTATCGAGGTTTTGATATTTGTGCTAATGACACAGATAAAGAGAATGACAATGATAACGACAACAACCGAGTTGAAAGCCAAGAATCTTCTTCAAGTTCAGGTTTAAAGATAACTAGTTCCTCAAGTTATCGTCAAGGAGACTACTTTTACATTGTAGGAGAAGTTCTTAATACAGATTCAAACGACAAAGAATATGTCAAAGTTATTGCAACATTGTATGACGATAATAGAAATGTAATAGGAACCGGATTTACTTATACTGATCCATCAACAATTTCATCACAAGAATCCTCACCTTTTAAAATAATAATAGGGGACATTGATGTAAGCAGTATTGATTCAATAGATAGTTTCAAACTAGTGGCTTCTGATAAGTAATAAAGTAAAACTCACACATGGAAATTTCCCAATTAAAAAGTAGTTTATTTATATGAACTCGTGGGGATACGGTTCAAGTTTGAATCTATCTATCAAACTATCTAATTCCTGTTTTTCAAAATGACTGCGAGTTCCTCTATAAAATACCAGTAAAATCATCTATCTGATAGCCTCCACAATTTATCGCTATGACCGATATTGAGGAAGTGTATGTTAGGGATTTGTATAAAAGCACAAAGGTAACGAACTCTACAAAGGATTTTACTCTATAGGGGAAAAAATCTATCAGGATGATGGTGAAGTCGTTAATGAGGGATTCGCGCTGGATAAGGAGGCCTTGGAAGTGTTAAGAGCAAAAATTATGGCTATGTTGATTGACGAGTTACCTATTAAGGAAAATAGATCTAAACTCAAAGACTAAAGTCAAGGTAATTTCCGTTAAATCATAGGATCTCATCACATGAACCCAGTGAGTTTTGACACGTGGGGATACGGTTCAAGTTTGAATTGAATCACCTCTATAAATTTCCTGAATCGTTAGAAAATTAAAATATTTTCAAAATAAAGAAGGTGTAGTTTCAGTAATTTTTGTCAATTGGTCATATAATAATCTTCAATATTATCAATATTCATACAAAAAAAAGCAATTGCCTGAATCTGAGCAATAGAATTCTAAATACTGAGAACGATATAATTGAATTAATTAAACTTTTGCTCATAAGCAGTTAAATATGATAATGAACATCAAGATTTGATCAAAATTGAAGAAAACTGTAGTCATCGCTACTTTTGCACTGTCGTTTATCTTGACGGCATCTCTAGTGAGTAAAACATTAGATCAAGCTGTATTGGCTCAGGACTTGTCCACTCTTAAAGACGAGGCAACAAAGTTGCTGACGGGAAATGACAATAGTCAAAGAACGGATAATACATCAGCATCAGCAACAGATAACTATACCTCGTCTGACTCATCATTAACGCAGAGAGCAACCGATGCATTAAGCGCATTCTTAAAATAGAATACTAGAATCAATATAGATATAGTATTTTATTTACCTGTAATTATTATTTTATTGTCTCTCAAATTTTAAAAGATTATAATTTTTTATTAATTGTCATAATCTTTCTGAGCTGTGGATGATAACAAGTCTATACAAAACACGGTCTGAATTAATAATCATTACCATGTAAAAGAACATCCAGTTTGGGCGCTCGGGGATACGGTTCTAGATTGAATCCAATCCTGGCAGATAAAATTGTAAAATGGTATCTCTCCATTTCTCTTTAACTTCTACTTGAATAAAATCATTTGAGTCAAATACTATCAACTTAAATAATATGAATTTTTAATTAAATAATATTTTATTGCTTCGAGTATATCATGTCTATTTTGATTGATCTAAATCACCCCGTCAATCGCGCTTCCCCCATTCACTGATGAAGTTGCCATTGGTGTCAAACTTTTGGACACGATGATTCTCGTCGTCAGTTACATATACAAAACCTGAGGCATCCACTGCTACACCTTTGGGGAACTTGAACTCCGCTTTGTCAGAGCCTTTGCGTCCCCATTCACTGATGAAGTTGCCATTGGTGTCAAACTTTTGAACGCGGCAGTTGCCATCATCAGCTACATACAAGTAGCCTGAGGCATCCACTGCTACACCTTTGGGGAACTTGAACTCCGCTTTGTCAGAGCCTTCTTCTCCCCATTCTTTTCTAAAATTTCCATTAGTATCAGATTTCTGAATGCGATGCTTCGCATCGTCAGCTACGTACACGTAGCCTGAGGCATCCACTGCTATGCCTTTGGGAAACTCAAATCTCATTGCGAAGCTTGGCAACTTCATTAAATAAAAGAATATCTGTTGTGGCATGACTTTGAGTTAAGAAATTAGATATAGACGATCTAATAATTACTTAATATCATCTATGATCACATAAATCGACATGATTCAAAGCCGAATAAGATCTAGAATTAATTTGACATGAGAGGTTGGGAATGGTTCAGACCCCAATAGTTATTATATACCATTACCATATCATATATCATTTAGTTAGGGCGCTGGGGATTAAGTTCCCAGTGATAAATGGGTTCTACCATAATGTAGACGAAATTCAATCAAGACAGATAGAAAATAGAATATGGTTAGGATCAGGTTCGCTTCCACCTTTTACGACTGAAGAAAAAGTAACTAAAATTAAAAACAAAATTAGTAAAATGGTCAATTAATTCAAGTAATAGACCTCGAGTGCATTAGTAAAATTGAACCAATTTTAGGATCATATGTATATCAATGTTACGGAACCTGTTATCGATTGATTCCCAAAGTGAGTACCAATTTTTGAAGGATCAAAATATACAAAAATATTCATTTCATTCATTGTAATGGTCGTTGGTACTTTAGAAAAAAATAATCCACCATCATTCATCGTAATTATAGTTGTTCCTTTTATGAGGGTCGAATAAGGTTGATTGATTGGAGCGTATGGAATTACTGGATCACTAACTATATGTTCATGAGCTTCTGATCCTCCTGGTTTGACCATATTTATGACTGCATCGAAGGCGAGCACTACGGATGGAGATTCTGTTAAAGACCAATTACCCGTATTTATCCAATTTGGATTACCTGATGTATCAGTTTGTGTGTAATTAAAAATACCTGTTTTTGTGATATTTTGTTGTTAAGCGTTCACAAAATATCGACTATCATAGAATACTGTTACTACTGCATCTAAAGATAGAGCTAAAGTCAATACGACCGCTATTGCAAATACAACTGAAGTATTATGATTCTTTGATCCTTTAAAGTAATTTTTAGTCATGTTTTATCGTTCAAATACTGATTATTTGGCGGGCGGGAAGAAATCATTATTTGGAGTATTCGCCAACCAAGGATTCGATCCACCCCAATTGAGTATATTTTACCATCATACATTGCAATACCGAAGCCGTGGCTAACAGTTGGCATCGGTGCTTCTTTAGTCTGAACATCATTTACTGGATCATATCATTCATTTTTATCGAAGGTTCCTTAGATGTACTTGAATTTATAATGTTATCATTAAAACTACCTTTTGGGAAGGGTGTTATTCCGGTGTCTGAATCGTCAAGTATTGCGTCAGTAGGGAGTTTTGACTTTGCTATTTGATCACACTTTTTTATCCAAGTATTGCCTCCAAATCCTCCACTAGCTGATTTTTTAGATATTTTTTCACCAGTAGGTGCAATTGTAAGAGATATGTCGCCTTTACTTTTAGTATCACCTAGAGGAACATCCTGCCATTGTGCATCAATAGTTAATCCGCTCCTAGTTCCATGAAGTACATTACTAAAGATATTAAATTCGGAGCCTGCGTTAAACACATTTGTTCCAAACCACCAAATGTCATTGCCGATTTGTCGAATATAGTAAATTCCTCCGTCATTGCCATTCCATTTTCCGGTTATGTCAGACGCACATAACGAGAGAGATGGTTCGGTAAGAATATCAGCATCGATTGGAGGTACGGTCTTGACTGAATCAGAATCCTCTGCTGGTGGTTGTTGGGTAAGAATATCAGCATCGATTGGAGGTACGGTCTTGACTGAATCAGAATCCTCTGCTGGTGGTTGTT
>QCWC01000190.1 GCA_013114705.1 Candidatus Nitrosocosmicus sp.
TAATACCACGAGAAACATTTGATTATTATCGCAAGTATATACCAAAAGCGTTTTTTCAACTGTCATGACACTGTCAGTTGTTTTGTCTTTCTTTCTGACCACTACAGTGGCAGAATATGAATCTCTAACCACATATTTATTGAATTGGATTTCTTTGTATACAATTTCATTGAGTTGAATCGTGGCCCTCAATATCTCTTCAAGGGTTTTATTGCTAGATATCACATCATTTCTAATTTTGTCCGCCACTCTCATGATCCCAAAGCTCATGGGACCATGAGTCATGAGAACATCTACACCATATCTGATTCTGCAATTATAAACCGAAACCCAGTCAGATGGATAATCAAATGATATTCCAAGTTCATGATTCTCAAAAGTCTTCATTTCACATTATCATATCAATACATTACGACAAAATACTTTAGAGATCGCATAAAGATTGTCTATTATTTTTCATGGATACTATGAGTTATTCTTTTTCTTTTTTTTGGCACAACAATTTGCACCTTTGGGCGATTTCCTTAACTGATTTAATAATATGACTACTAATCAAACTCAGGAATTTTTCTAACAGATTATTACTGTGACAACGGTCAACTCTTTTGCAATCTCGTCGATCTGGAAAATGAATCCACTTTTTACCTTGGAAATGTTGAGTTGTTAGATTTGTAGGGTCTTGCATGATAGACCACTATTATAAATTGTAAGACCCCTCTAAAATAATTAAGTAAAAAGTTAGATGTTATTCGTGTTGGGTTTGTAAAGACGATGTCTGTTTGATCTGGTTTAACGTAATCACTCTAGACCTTTTCACAATCGTAATTAGAAAAAATTGCAGTCAATGTATTCTAGACAAATTCAAATGACAGTGTTAAGAAAAAAGTATCACCATGTATTTAAGAATTATTCATTAGTTAAAAGTAGGCATTCCTATTCTGTGAATGCTGATGAACTAAGAACAAAAACGTTCTACCTGGTTTAACTCTTTTTTCAATAACGAAAAACTTTTTAGCAAGCACCTACAAGCCTGTCTTTCTAAAATCTTTTAGAAATTTCATGTTATGATGCCGACTTCGGAGGAAGAAAGCCGATTGATTATCAATGGATAGAAAGTAACATCGAACGATTACAAATAAACCTCAAGTCATATTGCTATAATTTTGAAGAAATCATTCTCCATTATTTTTGCCTGTTGTACTCAAAAATGTTTCTATGATTCTGGTAAAGGTTTCAGGAAATTGATACATCAAACCATGTCCTGCATCTCTAATCTGTACGAGCCACGATCCAGGTATTTTATCCATCAAGACTAAAGAATTGTTAGCAGGAACAGCTTTATCTTCCATTCCGGTTATTATTAAAGTAGGTTTAGTCGATCTTTGAAGTTGGTCACATACCCCAGTCCAGTTCTTTGAAAGCCAGTTTTCATTCATATCAAATTGTTTTTTTAATGTACTAGAGAGTACGATTTCAGAAGACTTTGGTATTGCATCCAAAAAATCTGGGTTTTCCTTAATCCAGTTGATTGGAAATGTTACCTCTAGAAATGAATTTACGTCTTCAGTCTGATTATTTACAAAATCTGAAAGTGCTTTTACAATTTGAGGACTTTGAGGAATACCTTCTTGTCCACCACAGGAAGCTCCCGATAGTATGAGACGGTTTACTTTTTCTGGATATGCTAGGGCAAGCTTTTGTGCAACAAATGAACCCATAGAGAAGCCCAACACATCAATTTCTTGTAATTTCAGAGCACTCATAAACCCTGCAGTGTCGCTAGCAAATTGTTCAATGGAAAAGGGCATTGTCCCTGAGGTCGTGTTACCAACCCCTCGGTTGTCAAAGAAAATCACTTTATGATCCTTTGACAATTCTTCGAGGAAGTAAGCAGTCCATACATCCATTACATTGCCACTACCACTTATCAGTAGTATTGGTTCTCCCTGGCCAATCTGTTTATACGCTATGTCAATATCACCGACTCTTACCTTTTGTGATACAATATTATCCGGTATCGATACTTTATGTTGAAAAGTTGGTAAAGAAGTAGCGTTTTGAGTTTGACTAGCATTACTCTCAATTTTGCTTGAATTAGAAATACTATTACTTATTCTGTCAATGGTGTCTGCAATTGTTTGCTGAACTTGCTTGTTACTTGAGGATTGCAATTCATTCTGACTTTGTTGTAAGGATTGACCAAAAGATGATGTTGAATAAAGCAAATTGATTTCTGGGATCGAAATTAAAATACTGCTAACAAGAACTGTAATAACGACTAATGCTAGAAACAATTCAGATGAGAATTTAGAGTGATTCACACTTTCTTTATCTCAATCCGGATAATAAAATTTAGAATCGTTATCATGGCTTCTATTTCTTGTATTCATTGTTTTTTCTTCCGTCACCATTACCCATCTGTTTTTGGGGGATTTGAATAAAAATAGAGTAAGGATTGACGATGTCTAACTCCCTGAAAAGAAACTTTCATGTGCTAAATAGAATGGCAATGATCTTCAATAGACAATTAGGTTGAACAATCACACGTCGAAAATCTCTAGCATTTTTTCACCTTACCAAATTACACACATATATCAAGTCGTACGTACTTCTATAGCTATGCTTTTTTGCAGTATAATCTTCGGAATGATCTTTAAATAAGTTCTTTTCAGTATCAACTTAATCAACCCAGTTATATGAAATTCCATACATAACATCATGGATAAGAAAATTCAATTATCAATCTTGTCAATATTTCTCGCAGCCGCCCTCCTAGGCTCAGTTGTAGCCTATGGTGAAAACTTGGCATATGCTGGTGGAAAAAACAAAAAATCAAATGAATCAGTACAACTTTTAGAACAATCTTCAGTTACTGGTCAAGATTCAAGTTGTTTTTCCGAACTTGGTGACACAGTTGCTTCATGTAACAATTTGGCCTTCACACTCAACTTGAATGATGGTAACAACGCTGCAGGACAACAGTAAACACAACCAACCGTTTATTCTTTATTTTTTTAATTATTTTTTTAGAATTTTTAACAACTATGGATAGAGAAATATCATCTAATATTGTCAATATCTTTAATTAGTTTTTGACGATTGCCTACCATGGTTCCGATTTCGCGAGTCAAGGGCAATAGTCAAGGATTGTGAAGCAATAACATTTAGAAGTATAATTATTAGTCATTGTTAAATCGACAATTCAACCTAAGATTGTATGAACAAAACAGACATAGTAGAAATTAGGTCATAGATAACTACAAAATTATCGATCCTTTCAGTTGTCTTTGTGGGTGCGATGATGGTATTTCTAATTCCTGGGTTAGTGGAAGAAGCTGAGGCAGTTGTACATAGAAAAGCTACTGTTCCACCAGGTACAACTTTTTCTGATCTTGTATCGTCCAAGAATGATGGGAGATTTACTAGCGGTCCCAGGATAGTTGAAAAAGGTATGCAAATAGTATGGTTTACGGTTGGCTCAAGTTTACTAGGAGATAACCAGAAAGGTTGGGTTACTACCAATGTTAAACAGGCTGGAAAAGTTATTGATAGGGTCTATTTTGGTTTTAGTAATCCAATCTCGGGTCAAAATACATACACTCCGTTAGCCGATCCGGGACCACTAAAGATTACCTGTCAAATACCGCGGGGTAACACTGTGACCGCTACATTTGAAGTTTCATTCAGAAATCAGAATGATGGTAACAGTTATTATGACTTGCTAGACACATTTGGCGGAGAACAAACAAAAGCAATTAGAGAGAAGACACGCTGTTAAAAGTGGATACGAGCTAATCCCATTCATTTTTGATAACGATATGAATGGCATAAGATATGCTGATCTAACAGAAATCTTTCAAAAAAAGCAGTATGGTCATTACAAAAAATACCACCTCATGTTTGACAAAGACTTGGTCCTTTCTTATCACGGCTCTAACGATATGATTGAGTAATGATATCTTAAGAATAGGCTGGGCCGGGCTTAAAGAATATCTTAAGACGACCTGTATTGAAAATACAGTTAAGGATAGGTACAATTATTCTATCAAATATCAAAGATATCTTCTAAATCCAAACACTGTTTCTGATTTGCTGTCTTTTTCACCAAACAAAAGATTACACATTATGAAGGCCTTATCTTCTCTATCCAAATTCTTAGGATATAGTGATGTTTGGCAACAAGCAATCAAAAGAAATAATATTAAATGGTCTACAGGGAATAGTTCCTTTGTAGTATTTGACAAGATAGTTAATCATACCAACTATTCAGTTATGATGGATTGGATTAGACAAGTAATTAAGATACTTTCTCAATCTCACTCGAATGTAATAATATTTAATATTCTTATTGGTTTGAGACCAAGCGAATCCATTAAGTCAGTACATCTCTTGCAACAGGATTTAGATTCTTATTGGAATAAAGATAAAAGGAATATTGGAACATTATAAATTCCCTAGTGAATTAATTAGAAGAACCAAAAATGTATACATTAGCGTAGTTTCCCCACAAATTGTTAAACTTGCTTTAAACTGTTCAACTAAAACTACTTACAATTCTTGAAGGGGAC
>QCWC01000191.1 GCA_013114705.1 Candidatus Nitrosocosmicus sp.
TTTGATAATTTAGTTAATGGTTCATTGAAAATAACCTTAACAAACTTCACGAATAGTATTGATAATAGAAAGCAGAAAGAGAAAGGGAGAAAAATTTGTAAATTCTCTCAAATAAACAGAGGTTATGGAATTTCTAAGAAATAGGAACATTTATCACGAGATCAACTGCTGCACTAATGGTACCTCTTATAAGAACACCATGATTTACCATTGTGTTTTCCTATTTTATATTATTTCTAATTTTTGTAACTTGAATCTACTCAGGAGAACGATATCCTAAAATTAGCTTATTAGATAATCCCTACAGCTATTGTATGTATATGAAATACAATATAATTCATAAAACCCATAAGTTTTATAAATCTTTAAACAAATAGATTTATTTGTACAATTGAGTATATTTTCGTAATTGGCTACATAATGGTACATGTATTTAAACCATTTTATACAACCATAGTATATGCTTGGAACACTTTGGACGATTATTTTAATCATCGTAGCAATCATAGTTATAGTACTTTTACTAAGATTTCTTTTCGGAATATTGGTTATAGCTCCTGTAGGACTGGAATCCGTTCAAACAGGCACAACCTTTGATATGTTGTTGCCACTAGTCAATAACATTTAGTTGATAGCGGCAAAACATCAGAGCATTTATCGGAGAATTCTACCATCAACAAAGTTAATGTAACCAAATTAGCGAGACAAATTTAATATGCGAGTGATACTTTAGATTATTTATTGCACTATCTGTCCTCTAGATTAGAAAAGTGAGATTTTAGTCTACCTAGTCATTAGATTACCTGGTTTAACTCTTCTTTAATAATATATTCAAGTCCAAATAGACTTAATTCCATCTCAACGTTTGTCTTCTTCGAGTCCAATAACAATCGATCTATTTGGGTTAAAGGCATTACATGAGCTTTCCCATATAATGAAAGTCTGACCAAAAATGGTAAACTTCCTGTGGTTATATGTTCCTACTATGCAATTTGGCCATCAGTTCAGTGTCCAATTTCATGATTCTAGTGGTCAATGTTCCGCTTGAAAGCTCATAAGCTGACAGGGAAATTATCAGTGGTATTTGCTACAACTACCCTTATAAAGTATATAATACGTTAAAATTTATCTTTGATTGGTAAAATAGATTTGAAAATTTCTAAGCGAATTTGATTATTAGTTATACAATTCGTAGAATATTTGTCATTACTAGAAAATAACCATGGATAACTAAGTTATAGTCGGCGTTAAGGTAAATTGAACAAAGATAATTTAAGAAATAAGGGCTAAATTTTGGTTACAAAAATAAGGATCTTAACCTTTCCTCTATACTATTATATGCAGTTATATACTATCAGATTCTTTCAGTATATTAATGAATAAAAGAAATACAAAATCATTTTTTGTATCATCAATGATCGCTATGTTGGTAGTGGCAGTGTTTGCAATGGGATCCCCCGTTGCAATATCCCAATCTTTTGCTCAGGGTAACGACACCAATGACAATGGTAATGACAACAATAACGATAGTATCGGTAATGTAGATTACAGTACTGTACTTTCAGGTGATCAAGAGGTTCCACCAGTAAACACATCAGCAGCTGGAATTGCAGATTTTAGTCCGTCTGATGATGGAGACAGCATTGATTATACTATTACTGCCGATGACATAGAAGCAGCAACAGCAGGACATATTCATTTTGGAATTGAAGGTCAGAATGGACCAGTAGCAGTTACTTTGTTTGAATTTGATTCACCTCAAGACGAGGTTTCAGAAAGTGGAACTATTAATGCCGAAGATCTGTCTGGCCCCCTTGAAGGAATGCAAATTTCTGATCTAGTTGATGCTTTTAACGACGGAAACGCCTATGCTAATATACACACAGAGCAGAATCCAAATGGAGAGATACGAGGACAGATAATTAGCGAAGAATTGCAGGAAGATACAGAAGAACAATAACCACCACTCTTTCTATCTTTATCGTGTATGCTATTAGTGGTAATAAATTTTTTTTATTTTGGTTGATTATATGTGATTTTTCAAATGCTAAAATGCTACTTAAAGATGATTTGAGACAAAAGTAGAAAATATATCTGCATTTTATATGACAAAGATTTTTAGAATATTCTATGAGAAGTAGCTAAAGGCACTATTTTTTTGTATTATAATTTTTTATCCCTCCTTAAAGACTATTATTTTATTTTCAAGTTAGAAGAAATTCACTTATCAAATAAAGATAACCAGAGAAAAATCAACTAAAAAACGAATAAAAATCAGAGTGAGCAATTCATATACATATTAAATTGACTACCTCTACTACTACCACAGAGCAGGGATTGAGATTAAGACCGGGTGTCATAGGCGATGCAAAGGATATTGGAAAAATAATATTTGAGGCATTTTCGGAGATCGCAGATAAACATGGTTTTCCTCGTGAGTTTCCCACTGCCGATATTGGGATAAATGTTGCAACTTTCTTTCTATCTACCCCGGGATTCTATTCAGTAGTTGCCGAAGATATGAAGAAGCAGATCGATAGCAAAATTGTAGGCAGTAACTTTTTAGATGAACGATCATCTCTAGTAGCTGGAGTTGGACCAATAACCATCGATCCAAAATCGCAGGATAAAGGTGTAGGTCGAAAGTTGATGATTAACATAATAGAAAGAGCCAAGAGCAAAAATTATCCAGCAATTCGTTTGCTCCAAGCAGCTTATCATAACCGATCACTTGCACTGTATACCAATCTAGGATTTGAAGTTAGAGAACCAATCTCAGCTCTCCAAGGAAAGCCCATTGAAGCAAGTGTTCCAGGAAGGTCTGTACGAATGGCAACTGAGGCCGACTTGGAATCCTGTAACCAGCTATGCAGGGCAATTCATGGTCACGATAGAAATGGGGAGCTAAAAGACAGCATAAAACAGGGTATTGCTAAAGTGGTTATATACGACAATAAAATTACAGGTTATACAAGTGGATTAACATACTTTAATCACTCTGTAGGTTTTTCAAATGATGATCTCAAAGCGCTTATTGCCTCAGAATCATCGACATCAACAACTGATAGTTACGGAGGACCAGGTATTCTTATTCCAACGCGAAATACGGAGATATTCCGCTGGTGTCTTAACAACAAGCTAAGGCTAGTTCATCAACTTACCCTCATGACCATTGGAATGTATAATGATCCTGCCGGGTCATATATGCCATCTATTCTGTATTGAAATTATGGATAGTAGTTTCGGCAAAATGGCGAGGATCAGCAATTATAAAATCTACTCCTATCTCTTGCCTATTTCGATAACAGAATTCTTAAAAATAGGAACAAATACCATTTACAGGAATCCTAGTACATAATGATACACAATACGGGATAGGTTGTACAACAATAATATAAGAGGAGAAAAATTGTTTGCTTGAATAGAATAGGACGTCGTAATGAGATTTGAACCTACATTGTCGATCTTTTTGACAATGGTTAAATAATAATGGATATAATTCACCATATGAATAAGAGTCCAACAGGTAGCACATCTAATGAAACAAACATGATTTCAAACCACAAAAAAAACAAATGTTCTAACAGTAACTATTATTGTTGAAATATCAGTATTATAGTTGATATTATCCTTTAGTATAATGATGGCTGGTGATATGACCAGTTCGGTTTTGGTATTTGCTCAACAAAATGAAACTGAAACTGAAACTGATAACGATTTGCAAAAACAAAATGGCCCGATCAATGAAACATTTATCAACAATAATGAAGAGAAAAAAAATTCCGTTGGAACGGTTACTGACGATACTACTACTACTCCTCGTTCACCCCCAATAGAAAACTGTGGAATAAATCCTAATGCTCCTCCATGTTGCACTCCAGGACAGGATGAAGGATGCACAAATGCCAGTGTTGATGAAGTAACTATTTCTAATTTTAACACAATACCACAAAAAATTAATTCACAAGATGAGTTTAAAGTACAGGTAACAGTCACAAACAACCTAAATATACCAATTACTTACAGAGGGAGTATGTGTGGCGTCGCCACTGGATATTCAATTTGACAAAAATGTAAATGTTTACAATGCAATTGCATGTCAAGCTATATCTACTGAGACGCTAAATGCTAGCGAATCTACAACTGTCGAAGGAAAAGGATATGAGATATTAAGGGCAATAGGTTCAGGCAATGTCAACACAAAGATCACTTTTAACTATGGGTTACAAAATGGTGACACTCAGGAAAAACAAGTCACCAAGAGTTTTTCATTAAACATAGAATAATATAATAACTGATAGAAGGAGAAGTAGGAGAAAAGAAGAAGGAAAAAGGAAAAAACAATTGAACCATTTTATGATTCTAATAAACTACGCGACAATATTGATGTGGTGCCAGAGGTTTGTGAAACAAATTTGACATAAAAGATGGATACTTTTTTTGTTGATTGTCATGGCTAGTGAGTAGACATGGATAGTAAAATCCATTTTGATTGAGCAAAGTCAATAGGAGCATAGGATATTGTTAAATCGTTGTCACCCATAGTTTCAATTATAGACCCTGTT
>QCWC01000192.1 GCA_013114705.1 Candidatus Nitrosocosmicus sp.
TACATACATCCCTATCACAAATTAACATTACTTTGATGTCACTAAAGAACCAGTTTCATTCTAATTGATTATAAGAGGTTGAAAAATTGCAATTCGGTACAAACTGTGCTCAAAACAATTATTATATCAAGCATCATTGAACTTAGACACGTGGGAATCAAGTTCGTAATAGTAACAGAAATCAAACACAATCAGGATACAACTGACTGATTGAATGCTGGAATTAGTTTAATTGTCAAGTTACAAATCAACAATAGTTGTTTAGAAAAATCAAATATCATATTACATACATATAGATTGCTTTCATGGTTGTCTAATTTCCTGTATATTTGCACGATATCCCATAGCATTCGTAACAACAAAAAAAGGTATGGAAATCTAATAATCTTTTTCGTCATCTGAAATGTTACTTGTTGTAATCGTTTTTGTTTTGTTTACATGGGACCCATAGGCACTACGCCGGTTGCATTTTCAGGCGGCAAGGTTTTATTTAACACATTTACTGTCGAATTTGTTTCATTAATAGTAGTTAATGGTAAATCAGATGTTGTTGGACTTTGAGCATGAATTGAGCTGGTTAAAAGTCCTATGGTTATGGTCATAGTTATGATTGCGATTGTAATCGTGAATATATTCATTTTGTTCACTACTTTCTAACATTTCTATCATTCTATTTAATGCATAATCTAATTGCTGTTTATCTTCTTGAATATTGGGCGATATTTGATCCAAAACCAAAAATAATACATATTCTAGGTTTTTGAAATACAGTTGTCGATGTATAAACACAATCTTCACACCATGCAAATGTTGAAGACGATTCTATTAACTACACCACTTCATGAATTTGTATATTTGACAAGAATTTCTAAAAACAAACAGTCAAGGTAAGCTCTGACTACCAATATTTGACAAGATAGACTTGGTATTTATATAACTATTTTTGCATCGGGCAAACTTGAGTTTGCATGAATTGCAAATAAGAAGACAGATCTAAGAATATATCCATGAATCCAAATTAATAAGCTAGACAATGGAGAGAGGATTAAACTTGAGAACTGTAATGTAAACTGGGTTGTTTCATAATTCATCTGACTGCCTCAGTGACCAGTTCCAGGATTTCTTTTATTTTACGTTTGTGCGGATTTTATCTTTCCAATCGCAGGTAATTTTTTGACAAGTCTGAGATAGAATTTCTGAAAAATATTATATTCAAAATCATGTTTTTACTGAGTAAAGGCAACAGTTCTCATTATCGATTGGATTGTTCCCGGAAATGGCACATTCCTATGTAAATATATCAGGCGAATCCATTTCAAAGCAAAGTAAAACCAGTCAATAGAGGCCTGAGGATCTTTGAACAAAAGGATAAAAGTTATTTTTTTAACTTAAAAATTTTGTCATACTTTTGAAATATCTTGAAGCCAGATTTGACAAATTTAGTTGATTTGTAAATTTTTACAGATGGCTTGATAAATTTTAGAGGAAACAATACGGGTATAAGAACAGTCAAGAGAATATCTATCCAATACTCTTTTAAAAAGTAACTCAAGTCTCTACCTACATATAGATATTTAACAAACAAGTCCACCGAAAGTAATAAAAACAAAAGCCAAGGGACAAACTCGAAATAAACTTTGTATTCTTTCGGTATAGGTATAATAGGTTCACTCAATCCAAACAAGTCATAATCAAAGGACAGAAAACCAATTACTAACATGATTAACAATACGAATATGGCCAGATCGTTGACAACAAGTAATTTTTGAACTTCTTGCATTGTTATATCTTGAAAACAATCTACACATCACATAATATATTTAGAATGTTACAGGTATCCAATTAAAATTTTGAAAATAATGGAGTTATCCAAGATCAACATGTTAAAGTTAATAATATTAATATATCGTAAATTGAGTCAAGACTCATTTGCCGCTGTCTTTGATCTAAATAAAAGATTTTGCGGAAGATGGAGATATATATCAAGTACCAACCATTAATTAGTCAAAATTAATAAGGAGAGAATCCAACTTACCCTGTGATTTTACCAAATCAATGAAAAAAAAGTAATTAAGTCAAAATATTTGGTTATCATCTTATTTTTAAAGTCTGAATCGCATTATCTATGACAGGTTGGAATTTAGACAAGTATGCATAATTTATCGTTTTATTTGAAGAATATTCACTAGATAATACCAATTGTAGGATATACATTGTGGCAGGTGTATCATATTTGTAAGACTTTGTTATTTCCTCATGGCTAAAGTCAATGCCTTGTGCTATTGGTGCTTTATCGGCTGTTGAGCACTCCATTGTTGAAATTTGAAACTGCTTATCGTTTATCGTAGATGTTGAATTGGGGGTTATCTCTGCGCAATCAGTGGAAAAAGAGGATGGTCCAGATAGAGAGGATGACATTTGTCTTTCTCGTAGATCGTCCTTATCTTGTACAACAAGATTCAATATAGGTAGAGTTTCATTATTTGACAAAGAATTTAACTTTGTGAAAAATTCTTCAGTAGTTCCTGGAAGCATTGTAAGAATAATCCCGCTATTCCCGTTCATACTTTCTGTTGCATACCAACCCACAGGAATTTCAAATTCTGTTATACCATACTGAGGATTTGTATATTTGCCTGCAACGTCTTGCCTAAATTCAGATTCAGAGCTATCAGCAGATACAGTAATACTATCAATACTGCCGCTACCCAAAGTAGGATTATCACTTGAAATCTTGACAACAGATGGTTCAACTTGACTATCAATAGAGATAAATTTAGGCTGATAAGGTTCTTCGAGTTTCATCAGATAAGAGGATTCGACGGAATCATGCATTGTAATGGAGAGAGCGTTTTCAGCGTTGTATACAACGGTTCCGGCTGTAAACACTCCAAAGAAAATGAAAATAACATGATAATAACGTCCAAAAGAAAGGTTATGTGAAACAAGGAATCTGTTTAACATCGGAGTGTATTAATTAAATAGTTATTTAAGAATATCTTTACAAGTGCAACCTTTTTTTGTTGAAAAAGAAAATAGACGGATATAGTTTAGCAATGGCAGTATCCTATAAAAAATCTCTAAGTGTTTCTCTCAGTTTCACACCACATTGTTATCTCTGAGAGAGAACCAGACCTTCTAAGGCAGGCATATTAGACAAGATTTGACATCGGAGTGAAGTAGAATGAAAAACGAGATACACACTGTTACAAGTCCCGTCTTTCAAGCAACAGGCAAGTGCCGTAAACTGCGGTTTGCAAGTTCGGTTTGCCTCGCACTGTAATTCACCTCCGTGTTTACAGCGGAAGTCTTGTATGCATTGTTCAAGAGTTTGAAATTCCGAATCATGGTGCGACGTTGGAGTGGGGGGAATAAATTTTTGCTGATCATCCTGTTGGTAATCAAATCTCTTACAAGGATTGTAACAGAGGACCCGTCTGTCTTTACTTCACATTTAAAAGTTCGAGTAGTCTTCTTTTTCTTGTTCTTTACTTTGGTATAACTTAGTGTCAAACCTTTACTAGCCCTATCTAAATTTATTAGTTTCTGAACAGCACTGTTTGTCATCGAAGCGACAGCTTGGTTACCATCTTCCTCGAAACTAAAATGATACCTCTAAGATTCTTGACTTTTATAGTGCGTAAAAGATCTTGTTTCTGATCAACCATTATGGTTCCTCCGATATCAATACCGAACAGCTCAAAACCAATGTACCATTATTTGACATATCTTTCTCTAATTTGTTACTAATTATTAGACAATTCCTGCTACTAGGTAGTATTCATCTAACTTACAATCATTTGTCTAAATAACTTCAAATAATTCAAGTTCATTTCAAATATTTTGCAAAGCCATTGTATTATAGTCACTTTAATTGTTGACAATTATCTCTAATCAAGTACACATAGCATAATACGATGCAACGTTGAATAGAATCAACGATCTTCCTTATGAAGGAAAGACTAGAAAATTATTGTTATGATCAGTTATCCAAATAACTATGTAACGCCGGTATACTTTTGATCCCTTTGTTATTTTTATAATATCAAATCATTTCAATTCATATGAATAACCCAGATAACTACGAACATCAATTAGATCTAGGCAGCATAATCCAAATTGTTTTTATTCGTGTCCCAAAGAAGAATCGCGATGCGTTAGCAAAGATTGGCAAGGAGACTGATAATTTTTTCCGGAAACACGGAGTGTCAAAATTCGTGTATAGACTGAATGAAAAAGAAAACATTACGGATTTTGTAAATATATCAAAGATCGTTTCTGCTAATGATGACGAGGATGTAAATTTAGAAATATTGTCATATAGGGATGTCAAGCATGTAGAAGATGTTATGAAGGCAATGCAAGACGATAAAAGAGCTAATGAGTTGTATATGAAATCTATGAAAATCATTACACCCGGATCAATAGTGTGCGGAGATTTTAGCCAGTTGAAAGCTAGTTGAAAGATTCACCATGAAGATA
>QCWC01000193.1 GCA_013114705.1 Candidatus Nitrosocosmicus sp.
TGTCGGTTGCCATTAAAGCAGACGCAAGATAGTATAGTAGGATATCATTTTTTTGATCATGTAAATATAGTCTTTAGTGGAACCTCCAAAAAAAAATCACATCAATTTGGCCATTGAAATTGACAATTTTTCAAAAAAATTATTCGTATAAGTACTACAAAGTTACAAAAACCAGTTAACAAACCACAAACAAAAAAGATATCTCAATAGGCTAGCTAACCTTGCAATCAATAAAAACAATTAGAAAAATATTGAACAATTACGGTTGTTTTACTTAAGATTTTAATATATATATTAACTGTGATGTGCACCTTTAGTTATTGATAAAAATAATAGAAGAATATTCTGAGCTTAATAAAAAAGAAATAAAGAAAATAAAAGTAAAAACAGAGGATATGCACGAGATCACCTTTGACTCCTATCCAATTAGAATTACATCCAAGAATTTAGAATATATGCAATATGAAGTGCAAAAGAAAAGAGATCATTCGAAAAATCATAATGGCAAAAATGATGGAGTGCTAGATAAGGCAAAAGAAAAAGCTCTAGAGTTTAAGGATTCTGTAGTAGATACCACTAAACAGTCATCGTCTTCTAACGTACAATCACAATAATTGATTATCACTTTCATGTATGTTCAGTATTTTAATGGAATATTACTAGGTCTACCACTGGAGGATTATTCCTCGTATATCAACAAGTACTAAACTAATTATCTTAATGAAAATAAGTTACTATCAATTTAGATCAAGCGCGATATTACAGCTTCTTGGTTTAGTTTCTATTACTAATATATTTTTTTGAAAAACATATTTCATCTTTAGAGTAAGTATGATACCAATAATACTAGTTAATAACAAGCCAAATTATGCCATTTACCACTACGGCAAATAAGAATCTATAATAATACCTGTTGTTGTTCCTCCTATAAGAAAAGGAACTTGATATATTAGAGTTGCTTTAGATAGTGCATTTACATTCGTATTCATATTTATTTTTATTTAGGACCGTTCAACATTGTTTTTATGGCGCTACAAACCCACAATGAGATTAAATTGAATATCATTTACTATTACTTTTCTCATTTAGAAGATAACAATTTGATACGAATTTTTTGAATATTATGATGGAATAAATTGATCTAATCATTTGAAAGCACAAATACTTAACTAAATCGTTCTGCGTCTTAGGAAATAATTATTCTTAAAGTATATGTTTTAATTTCTGAACAATACAGTATTAAGCGAATATAGTTAATATTTCGTTATTCAGCGAAAGCGAATTTGAATTGTTAAAAAGACAAAGATCGACGTAATTTTCTAAAATTCTGGTGGTATGGATAATAATTTCCTTTGACAAATAATATGTTTACTATGTGGAATATATAATTTGTTAAATTATACAATATATGTCATCAGTTCATGATGAGGATATTGATTGGGACAAAGTAATGGAAAAAGAAGCAATGGGTGAAAACGGCCTGGACCTTGGAACTATTAAACAAATAGAACAAGAATATATCATCACTGAAATGGGAGGTCTTACCAAAAAAAGATATAAACTTCCAAAGTCTGCTGTAAAGTCCTTTAATGGTGTATTTTTGAACTTTCTATTAGACGAGTCAGATGCATCAGCTTTTATGTTAAAGGAAGATAATGTTAATATCAACACCGACTCTGTAATGCAGCCAGTTGAGTCAAGCGTGCAAAAAGAGGAAGAAACTTTAGTTCCACTAATTGGGGAGGACTTGAAAGTAACCAAAAAAATAATAGAGGAGAATGTTAAAATAACAAAAGAACCTTTAAGGGAAACAAAAACTATACAAATCACATTGATGCATGAAAAAATTACAGCCGAGAAAATAACAATCAGTAACAATTTTAATACTTATAATAGCAAATCCGTCTCTGTTCCTAGTGCAAATAACACTGCATCTTTAGAGGATGAGAAGGAAGATGACAATGAACCTGCTATATATTCGAAGATTGAATTGTTGATACCAGTAAAAAGAGAAGAACCAGTCATCACTAAAAGATCTTTTGTCAAAGAAGAAATAGTATTAAAGAAAAAACCGGTAACGGAAACAAAAAACATATCAGGAGAAGTAATGAATGAAGAAATGGAGTATATCAACACGACAGAATGAATGACATTATAATTTTGTTTTAGAATAATTTTACCAAAATCAAATTTTTCGTTTTTTTTGTTTGAAAATTATCCAGGGATCTTGTAATCCATTCTTTCATTGATTTGATATTTTTGACATCTGTATCTACCAAAAGTCAAAATGTAATTTTTGTCATATGCCTTCATTAATTTTTAAGATATTTTGAATATATAAAATATTAGTAGGTTAAATAGCATATTAAATATAGTCTAATTGAAATAGGTGAAAACTAAGCCATATAATATAAAGCGTTTATTATCCAGGGCTTATTTTAGATACTACAATGTCATTTCTTTAAACAAAAATTTACTTATTTCAGGCTTTGTAGGCTTGACGTTTAGCATAATTGTTTCACATTTTTTAGTAGATCAAGCCGTTGATTCGATTGTAAACTCTGCACTAACGGTTACAGTAGGTTTCATAGCATATAAAACAATTTTTGCACTTCTCTTTCACAATGATAACAAGAAAAACTATACGAAGAGACGATCTGGACGATATAACTTTAGACTATTAAAACATATTTGGATTAGGATCCTTCTTGTTAGTTCGGTATTTGACAGTATAAATAATATTACAAGATTTATTCTTATGATCCAGTTACTCAATTCAAATTATTCAGCCATTGAGTCAACAACAGTTTCATCGGCTATCGCTTCCTTAATATCTTATTTATCTATTAATTTGGTTGTAAAATACACTCATCTTTATTATCTGAAAAAATGAGATAACTAATCACCCGTTGTGACTACTTTCGAGTATATTTATAACACGCATAAATACCATGATGGCAAAATGCAAAGTGGACATTTATTTTCATGATAATGATTCAAAAATGAGGTATAAGGTATATTGGTATAATATGGCTTCGTGGTAGGTATTACTATTACTATTACTCATTACCATTTCAAGTATTAATTTGTTTATGTATTAATACTTTGTTGTATAAATTATTGTATGAGTTCAAATATTGATTGGAGTGATGCTATTAAAAAGGAAGCCGAGGGTTTAAACGGCGAGGATTTTGGAGAAGTGCAGGATGTATCAAATGGATTTGTTTTGCTGCAGAGGGGCATCATCAACAAGGAAAGGTTTCTAATACCTCAGGGGTTGGCTGAAAGCTATGACGGTGATATTGTAAGGTTTAGCATATCAGAAGATGATATGCTAAATAAGTATCGTCAGGGGTCTGAGGTAGAATCAGCATCAGCAACAGCAACAACGATAAATACAGAACAAGATATGACAACGCAGGATAACGTACAGAAGGTAATAGAAACGAGTCCTTTGAAAGAAGAAAGACTTGACGTGTCAAAAAATGTTCAGGAGCAACAAGCCACAATAACAAAGAGGCCTGTGACTGAGACTAAGACTATAAAAGTCCCAGTAACTCATGAGGAAGTATCGATAGAAAAACGGGCACCTTCAGGCGGAGATGGTCAAGTTGCTTCTGAGGGTCCTGTAACTTCAACACAAGAGATAAGCATTCCAGTCAAAAAAGAAGAAGTTGAAGTAACTAAAACTCCATATGTAAAAGAAGAGATTGCAGTCACAAAAAAACCAGTTACGGAGACAATAGAGGTCAAAGAAGAGGTAACCTCTGAAAGGATTGATACAGAAGATTTAAGATAAGATAATGGATTATTTATTTTTTGGAAATTTACATACAATATCGCGATATAGAGAGGTGCAGTTATACTCATGCCCGTAAGAAGATGGATAGTGTCGTATTTAGCTAGTAGAGGCGTTCAAATGCTAATTAATAGGCTTCTAAATCAAAGAAGGAGGCGGTAAATTGTTCAGTGGTCAATAGTATGCATTGGTCAATATAACGCCAAGTTACTGTATCAAATACTATACATAATTGCGCTATAGTTAAATACCAACGGTGCATATTGCTACTAAATATATTTTCTTAGAATACAAGCAATTAGAAATAAAAGCGATATAGAATATCTTAGTTTTAGTTATATATTTTGCATAGGGTAGGATGAAATTTTTTCTCATCTATAAAAGTCTTAAATCATTTTGTACTGTTAATCACGTTATGAATTACGTTAGTGACATAGATTCTGATTCTTCTGGACCTGCTATAACATCAGAAAATAATAAAGCTATAAAGGAAATACAAGATAAGCTGAAGGAACTAGTACCTTCGTTACATAACTCGATCAACCTGACTACTATTAAAGACCTTGAATCACGTATATCTAATTTAGAGCAAAAAGTAGATCAAATTCTTAAGACTTTAGAATCTAGAAAGATTAATTGAAGAAGATCACTTTCTT
>QCWC01000194.1 GCA_013114705.1 Candidatus Nitrosocosmicus sp.
ACAGCATTTATCATATTCTGCAAATTTTCAGTATAATCATATTTGCCGTAGTGTCCGTATTTTGCGGGATCCAATTCTGCAAATACAAACCCCCCTTCCGACATTTCAACATTAGATCCAATTTCGAATTTTTCAGCTACAATACATTTTTTTACCAAATGATATGGATAATCTAGATTAAGATGAGATTTGGGATCGATAGAACCAGAGATTAAAGATAATTTTCCTGATTTAACAATTACATGTTTAATTCTCATAGGGTCAATTATTAGCAGAGAGTCATCAACATTAGATTTTTCGGTGCAATGTCTAATTTGCAACTAACCATAATCACCTTTTCGAATCTGAGAGAGCTTGAGGATTGAGATCGTCTGCTGCTAAATTCTTGTCTATCCTTAGTACAGATTTTGCCATCTCTCCTGATGCTTCTAATGCCATGGTCTTTACCAAAACAGGATCGAGTACTCCTTTTGATACCATATTTACGATCTCTCCACTATCTATATCGACTCCGTATCCATCCGGTGATGCTTTAGCGTTCATTACTTTTTCTAAACCATTGAATCCAGCATTCGTCAATATTTGTCTCATAATACTTTCCAATGCAGAAGTGACCACTTCAAGTCCTACTTGCTCTAATCCATTGAGTTTTAGTTGTTTGATTTTTTCAATGATGTGTAATTCTGCAGCACCTCCGCCTGGAACAACTCCATAATTCAAAGCAGCTTCTGCAGCATTGATTCCGTCAATTGTCGATCTCCATCTCTCTAAAGACGTTTCTTTTGTAGATCCTGAAATCAGGATCGTTATAATCTTTTTCCCATTACCATTTTCTAAATAAATTATTCCGTTATCCTCATCTTCGTATATTTTTTCAGACACACCGATAATATCATTATTTTTCAGATCATCCAAAGTTCGTACGGGCTTGGCTCCTGTGTATCTTGCCAAATACTCTATTTCTTCGTTTGAGATATGTACTGCAAACAAGCCCTTTGATACGAACAGATCTTCAATTATTTGATCTACTTCAGGCGAGGCTATAAAGAGGGTATTTGCTCCTGTTTCTAATATAGAGTCTACAATTTTTTTGGATTTTTCTAGACGATCCTTTTCCATGGTAAGAATATCTTGATATTTGCTATTTTCTTTGATCCAAGATTCCTTTACGGGTTTTAAATCTAATTTGAGGATCAGAATCTTTGAATTATCTACTCTATTTGGAAGTTCAGGATCGATTCTTTTTCTTTCCAAAACAATTCCATTAAAAATTTTGTCATCAACGTCAACTCTTCTTATTACTTTTATGGCTTTATCAAAATCGTATTGTCCATTGTATATAGCATCTTTTCCCACATTACGCAAAGCATTAACTACTATCTTATGCAATACCCGACCATCGAGTTTTGATGACAGACTCGTTTTAACAATCTGATCGAGCTCAGGATCACTAATTTTTATTTTCTTAGCACTTTTCATTAACAAGTCACAAGAATGCATTACGCCGCTTTCGATTCCTTCAACAACCTTGGTTGGATGAACTGCTAGTTCGCGAATCAGTCTCTTGCCTTCTTTTATCATTTCTGCTGCAAGAATAACTGCAGTAGTAGTTCCATCACCAACTTTTTGTTCTTGTCTTTCTGCAATTTCTACAATCATTCTAGCCACTGGATGTATAGCTCTCAGAGATAACAATATGGTAACACCATCGTTTGATACGTGCCTATTCATAGATTGATCAATCAAAAGCTTATCGAGACCCTTTGGCCCCAGTGTTGTTCTCACAGTATCTGCTACTGCCATTACTGCATTAGAATTCGATTCTAAAGCATTAAATTCGATGTTTTCAGCGATTGGCTTCCAAACTCCAAAATTTTGTGGCGAAGACATATAATTTTTAGATTTAAAAACCGAGAGATAAATGTATCAGAAATTTGGAAATAAAAAATGTGGAGAAGATCAGGCCATAAAGTATCTCTGAGCCAAGGTTAATTCCTTTGCTGGATCTACTGTTGCAATTTGTCCATCTATCTTAACCTCGTATGTCTCAGGATCAACAGTAATTTCTGGTGTTTTATCGTTCCACATCATATCTTTCTTTCCTATGCTTCTACAATTCTTTACTGCTAGAGTGGTCTTTTCTAATCCCAATTTCTGAGGTACGCCAAGTTCTATTGATTTCCTCGACATGAAAGTAAATGAAGTCTTCTTTACAGCGCGTCCCATTGCACCGAACATTGGTCTATAATATACAGGTTCTGGTGTTGGCAGTGAAGCGTTGGGATCTCCCATTATGGACCAAGCAATGAATCCGCCTTTAAAGACCATCTTTGGTTTTGCAGCAAAGAATGGAGTATTGTACATTACAATATCAGCATATTTTCCTACCTCAAGTGATCCCAGATAATCAGCGACACCATGTGTGATAGCAGGGTTGATCGTCGTTTTGGCTATGTAACGTTTTGCTCTCAAGTTATCGTTATCTCCCTCTTCGTCTTTTAGCTTTCCTTTCATCTTTTTCATTTTGTCTGCAGTTTGCCATGCACGTATTACTACCTCACCAATTCTACCCATAGCCTGGCTGTCAGATGAATACATACTAAGTATACCCTCATCATGCATTACATCTTCTGCTGCGATAGTTTCTGCTCTGATTCTAGAATCTGCAAATGCAACATCTTCTGCAACTGCTGGATTTAGATGGTGACAGAACATGAGCATATCAAGATGCTCATCAACCGTATTAACTGTGAATGGTCTTGTTGGATTCGTCGAAGACGGCAAAACATTTTGTTCTGCAGCTATTGCGATAATATCCGGTGCATGGCCACCACCTGCTCCTTCTGTGTGGTAACTGTGGACTACTCTACCATCAATTGCATCAATTGTATCCTCTAAATAGCCACATTCATTAATTGAATCGGTATGGATTGCAACTTGTACATCGGTTAAATCAGCTGCTCGCAGTGATGCATCCAAAACTGCTGCTGTGGTACCCCAGTCTTCATGATCTTTTAATCCACAGGCACCTGCTTCAATTTGTTCCATCTGGGTAGCAAGAGAAGGATGAGAATCATTACCTTTTCCTAAGAATCCCCAATTCATTGGAGTATCTTCAACTGATTCGAGCATCCTGCTTATGTTAAATGTACCTGGAGTGCATGTAGTAGCATTAGTACCATCTGCAGGGCCAGTACCTCCGCCTATCATGTTGCAAATACCATTGCTAATACCATCTATGTATTGTTGAGGGGAAATCATGTGTATGTGTGTATCAAAGTGTCCTGGGGTACATATGGTATGTTCACCCGCTGTAGCTTCAGTGCATGCTGATACTACAAGATTTCTGTCAACATCATCCATTACTAATGGATTTCCTGCTTTCCCTATGCCTGCAATTTTACCGTCCTTAATACCAATGTCACCTTTCACAATTCCTATTACAGGATCCAAAACTACGGCGTTTGTGATAACAAAGTCCAAAGCTCCAGCAGCATTGGTAACACCTGGTGTTTGAGCTAACCCATCTCGGAGGGTCTTACCGCCACCAAAAACACACTCATCACCATGGGAGATCAAATCTTTCTCAATCTCAATTAAGAGATCGGTATCGCCTAAGCGAATTTTGTCCCCTTTGGTTGCTCCAAATAAGTCTGTATATTGTTTTTTAGTTAATTTTAGAACCAATTTCATCCTCTCCTAATTACTACCCATTCCTTTAAAACCACTGAACTTGGCTTTTTCAAATGCAGATTTTTTTATATTGCCCGACTTCATGCTTCCATTAGTTAATCCATTAAATCCAAAACAAACCCTTGAGCCTCCTAACTCACAAAGTTCAACTTCTTTAGTATCACCTGGTTCAAATCTCACTGAAGTTCCAGCTGGTATATTTAGTCTATAACCAAAAGCTTTTTCTCTTGGAAAATCAAGAACTTTATTTATTTCAAAAAAGTGCGTATGTGAACCTATTTGACATGGCCTATCGCCAGTATGTTTCACGGTAACCTTGATAGTTTTTCTGTTTTCATTGCAAAGTACGTCACCTTCAGATAAAACATATTCTCCTGGTATCATTGCAGACTAAAACCTCCTCCATTTGTTATTAATTTTGATACATATCTGATTGTCATCATTTTTCATTTTCACCTATTGAACCGGGTCGTGGACCGTAACGAGCTTTGTTCCGTCTGGAAACGTTACTTCAACTTGTACGGTATGTATCATCTCAGGTACTCCTTCCATAACATCTGTTCTTTTTAAAATATTTCTTGCAGATGTCATTAATTCTGCTACTGATTTTCCTTCTCGTGCTCCTTCTACGACAAAATTGGCTATATAAGCGATTGATTCAGGGTAATTAAGTTTTATTCCCTTTTGTTTTCTTCCCTCGGCAATTTGAGCCGCCGTCCATATCATCATCTTTTCAATTTCTCTTGGGGCTAACATCATGT
>QCWC01000195.1 GCA_013114705.1 Candidatus Nitrosocosmicus sp.
TCATACTTTTCAGATTTATATTATTCGTTACTAAATGAATATATTACTTCTACTATAAAATAGCATACAGGTCTCTTTCCTAATTGATGTCCTAACTTTTAGAATCTGATGAATTTTAAGAAAAAATTCTAATACTAACTAGGTAATTAAATTAAGAGATTTATCCCACTTTGTAGTATAACTTTTACGATCCCTTCCCCAAAACTCATCTTAATTATTAGTTTGTGAGCAAAAACCCATATAATATTCGGATATTAGATAATTATACTGCGGTCTTAAAAAAAATTATTGTTGGCCTAATGCCAAGTTACCGACATTGTCATTGAAGAACAAACCTATGTTGTTTCCTGATGCAATAGAATCACCACCAGACACCACTTGACTACTCTGTTCAGAGGATTGCTCTTGTGTTATGCTCTGAACTGCTTCATTTGAATTTCCATTTCCTTCAGAATGGTGATCATGATCATTATCATGATCATGGTCATCGTCGTCACATGAATGTGCAAATGCAAAAAAACTATCAGAAGTCATTATAGCAGGCACCATAGCTAGTACAATTGTTGCGATGGCAATTGTTACTATTACAGATGTATTTCTTTTCTCAGATAACATTTGAGTCATTGAATGCACGGATAATAAGAATATTAGAATTTGTTAAGTTGCACCTATAATATTTTTCTGCCTTATAATTCAGTATTGGTTTTACCTCATGAAGATATATCTAAAAAAGATCAATGAAAATTTCTAAATATGATTTACACTTGATGTTGTAATCATTGATAACAGAGGAACTATGTTTAGATATATACAATCCAAGCCTTATTCTTTTACAACTAAAATTTTCCTTGTAAACCACAGACAGAATGGGTATTTATTTTTTTATTTATCCTCAAAAAGTTCTCCTTGAGACCCAAATAGTTTTGGAAAATCGAATAAGCAAAACCATAAAAATGGAGAATCCTATGGGTATGAATTGCTAACAAGTTTGTGATTTAGTTGAAGCAATGAAAAGGATATATGAACTGGCATCCCAATCTGCAAGTATTTGGATTATTTGGTCCATATATCAATATTCAGTTGAACGTTATTGACCAAATATGTTATATCCGGAATTATAACTTGACGACAGATCGCCTGAATTGCAGGAATTGATTATTGTCGCGTTAGGTGGAGCATAGCAGTATGAGCCTTGAGACGAACTTTGTGAGTTAGTTATATAGCGGTCTTGACCGCCATATGGAGCAGGTGCAGGAGAAGTATCTCCGTTACCACTAACATCAAACTCCACGTATGCAAATGTTAAATCAATTGGGTTAACTGAAAATGAAATTGCCAAGAGGATACCAACAAGAGAAAAGACAAATGATTTTTCTAATGAGATTTTTATCATCTATTATATATTTAATTTATGCTATTTCGACATTATGTAAATTCAATCTGATATCTTGTTACAGTAGATTTTCTTTGAAAAAATTATATATATCACTTTACTAGGTCATTTTTATCAAGATTTGTGCTTATTCGAGGAATTAAATCCGGTGCTATTGTACCCCACTTAATTTCTCTTCTTGTTACATGAGGTAGTTTAGATAATCAAGATACAGATTATATGTAGTCATCAGCCAAAATACCTACATCACCAAACCTTTATAATTAAACGAAAATGATCATCTTCTTATTCCTAATAAGATGAAATCAGCATTTAAAATATTAGGCCCAGTAGCTAAAGTAGGTTAAAATAGATACCGTCTCAGTTTCAATAAATATAACGTCGAGGTTAAAAAGAAACTAATTAACTAATTTCGAAAGGCATAGACTTGAACTTGTTTTTGACTAGTAGTTATGTAAATTCAGTCAAATAGAATCTTCAAGGTGAGAATGGGATAAAGTCATGGATCATATTCCTTGCGGGGTCAAACAAATCTTTATTATTACAAATTCTAAGTCAGCTATTTGACTAAAAATAATGTCATCATCCCTAACCGAATCAACTAGTTCTGCTTCCGGATATCATATTATCAGTTAGTAGCGTAGTGCACAGGTCCACATGGATTATTGTGAGGATTTTTTTTCTTTATAGCAACATCAGTCTCAAGAAAGATATGTCAAAACGATACCTATAGATAATTTCAAAATCATTTCTAAACAAGCAAAGGTTGATATGGTAAAAATATCAATCGATTGAATTAAAAGTTCCCACTATTAGGGTCATATTTTCTAACAATTTTTGCAAATAATCTTAAATAACTATTTTAAAGACTTGCTAAATAGTTTAGAATTTCAGATTCAAACATGAATAAATTATTTACCGGAATTCTCTCAGTATTCTTGGTAGCAGGAATTATGGGCGTATATGTTCCCGACGCACTTGCATCGATTTTTAGCGAGCGTCCGTTAGAAACTTGCGGAAACATTGCAGTAGGTCAACAACCAAGTAGCTCAGCCGAGCAAGAGACAGAACAAGACCAAGCATCAGAAACAGACGGGCAAGCCGTTGCACCAGAATTCAATGCATTAAATGCAAATAACATCAATTTAGGCTTGCAACAAAATGGTGAATGTATACCGACTTTCGAACAACCTCCAACTGATTCTACAATACCTGAATAGATTTAATCCATCAAGACAGCCATAACCTTTTTTTGTTGATTTATTCTATTTTACAAAGTTAAATTCTTTATAAAACACTAACAAATTTGTATTCTCAATAGTCTTTTACCAAGAAGATAAGTAGTTAAATCCGAAACAAGACCATGAAAAATAATAGAAAGATCTATTAATTACTCTTTAATGGATACTTTCTTTACTGCTCTCAAAATCAGAGATCCAATGCCTTTTAGGTAAAAACATGTATCAAAATCCTATCAACACAAACTCAAGCCGACATTAACGAAGTGAATTTCCAACCTTTTAAATCAAGATTTACCTCTCTTACTGTTTTATTACATGATCCATTAAATCTTGATAAAATCAGTAAGGTCAAAAAAAGATGGAAGAAATTCTAAATAATCTTACCAAAAGCTTTCTAACTCTATGTTGACTTAATGAGAGTGGGGATTTTCAGAATTGCTGAATATTGTTTACGGCCCTATATTGTAAGTGTCATAATTTCACGCCAAATATAACATTCGATATTAAAGTTACAAAGTTTTCACGGATTTATTAAACTAACATTTGAATTTACTCGTGTACCGTTCATCAAAAAACTTTTCACGACTTTATCGAGATGGTCCAGTTCTACAGGTTTTTTGATGATTTCTCTTACCCCAACCTCCTTGTAGTCTTTGAAGTCTTCCATTTTTAAGCAGCAACAAGCGGTAAATACAATAATCTTCTTATCTCGTACACCCTGTTTTTTCATTTCACTTAGAAGATCAAACCCACTATATTCGGGCATTGCCAGGTCCAAAAGAATAAGATCATAATCTCGTTCTTGAATCTCACTCAATCCCTTTTCACCATCATTGACCACTTTGCAAGATATCCCTTCCATATTGCAATAATCATTCACTGCCTCAGTGGTATCGATATTGTCATCGATTGTGAGTAAGTTCAAGGTATATTATAATATTAAAACCTGGTTATAAGTCTTCAATTTTATTGATAGCATTAAAGATATAATCTAACCTACATAAAACAATCTGATAATTCAAAAACAATTGCTCCATCAAAAGATCTCATGATGTCCACCCCTAAGCAAATTGTAATTTACTCCTTACAAGTTGGGGTTCTATACGTTAATGACAAAGCAAACTCAAAATTCTAGAGTACAAGGTTGTGTCCACTAAAAAGGGGCCACCAACCTACTAGATCATAATTTGCCACATGGCTCACATATATATTCAAACCTACTAGATTAAGATCAGTAGCATGGATCCAAGGACAAATCTAAACAGACCTGCTCTTAATGCTCGCTCAGATACCTGCCATTGACAACCATAGTAGCACAGTACTAACCTTAGCATTCTATTAAATCCACGTCTAAATCCATACAATCACAAATTATATATTGAGAACAGAAAAAAATGAAGACAAAGATATTGCTAGGGCCGGTGGTCTAGCCTGGTTAAGATACCGCCTTGACATGGCGGGGGTCGTTGGTTCGAATCCGACCCGGCCCATATAAAATTTGCATGCTTTTATTTTGGAATGTTGAAATTATTTGAATACTCTTTCCTAAAAATCATATTATTTTCAATTGTTCAAGTTCTGGGAGCCTGTACTAAACTAGTATACTGTTTTGACAAATCAGGCGAATAGTAAATATCACATGTGACACAATAAAGACCCACCTTCTTGAAAGATTCTTTTGCACCTAATCTGATATAATTAGAATTAAGACCTTTATGACGATATTGGCATTTGGTCAATAATTTATTATTGAGATACCGATATTTGATCTTTGGGTAGTACCATAACCTTTGTAGGATAATTAGAGGACAC
>QCWC01000009.1 GCA_013114705.1 Candidatus Nitrosocosmicus sp.
TAGCGAAGATGAAAGTGCATCCAGCTCTAGCGAAGATGAAAGTGCATCCAGCTCTAGCGAAGATGAAAGTGCATCCAGCTCTAGCGAAGATGAAAGTGCATCCAGCTCTAGCGAAGATGAAAGTGCATCCAGCTCTGATGACGACGACAACAAATCCAGCTCTGATGACGACGACAACAAATCCAGCTCTGATGACGACGACAACAAATCCAGCTCTGATGAATCTAGGATGATCGCCCCACAAAGTGGATCAGGCACCACCACAGAAACTGGAAAGCCAGTAATTCCGTTGGGAGAATCTACAACTAGTACAGCAACTGAAACACCAGTATCTCCACAGAGCTAACTTAATTCTGTATAGATAGGGTTGTCATAACTAGAACAAGAAATCTAGTCTAGATTCTTAACCCCACATTTTTTTATTCGATCTTTAATTTTGTGAATTTATAAACTGGCTCAAGCTATACAATTGTAAAATATATTCCCCATTTATTTACTATATTTAGGAACAAAAATTAGCCTGCTAGTGTTGGTCCAAAAAATAAGTTATTTTAATATTGGTTTCTTGTATTCGCCTCATTTGTAAATTATCTATGTTCGAAAATCTTTTTCAGATCTTCATTAATAGCTTTATATCTATCCAACCTTGCTCTACCTTCTTCAGTCGATGGTATGTTCTCCAACAATTTTCTTTGTTCCTTTTCAGTCATGCATTCAACCGAATCCATTAGATCTGCAAGCTCCGATCTTGTAATCTCAATTGTCAATGATTCATTCTCTTTATTGATTTTAACAATTTTCGGCATATCGATATTGAAATGTTCAAATTAATATCTTTTCAAAACCATGCCTAATTTACTCCTAGTAAGGTTAGAAAATTCATATAAATACCTTTAATCTATAAACAAGAAAAAATATTTTTGAACCTAGTTAGTGTCGATCTCTATATTATGCCTAAGCAAATTTTAAGAAGGCGGTTGTTCATACTACTATTGACATTTTTTCTCACAAGAGACATTTATCCACATGATTTTTTCCACAATAGTACTTGTCCGGATCAATAGAAAAATAGATTCAAATTTTTTGTAATATCTAAATAGTAATTCAATTTAGTTTCAAGCTAACCTCTTCCCCATAACCTATGGGTACCGTTACTGACCGGACGTATTTATTTTTCCTAACGTGATCTATGTATTTTAACATGGCTGGTCTGTAATTTTCGGGCAACAAAATATTATCCGTAACAATTAGTCCTCCTTTTCGCATCACTGCCATCGCCAAATCAAAATATCTTACCAAATTTTCCTTGTCTGCATCCAAAAATACAAAGTCAAATAATTTGTTACCCCAAAACTTATCATGTTTCATTTTTTCTGGAAGTTGAGTGAGTATGTCTAATGCGTTACCTTCAACTATTTCTACCATATCCGTAACTCCAGCTTCTTCAAAATTTTTTCTTGCTCTTTTTATTTTGGAAGGATTATTTTCAATAGTGAGAATACTTTTTTTCAAGTTGGCTAAACTCTCATGATTCTGCAGGAGTGTGAGGGCCATCCATAGTGTCGAATATCCCACGGATGTTCCAATTTCCAAAACTCTGTTGCAGTTAATAATTGAAAGTAGGAAGTTTAGGAATTTTCCGGTATCATTTGTAATAGCTAACATTGAATCTTCATGAGAGATTTTTAACTTACCAGATCGTTCCAACTCTGACTGCAGATCAAGATTAGTTAGAATGTTTAGAATCCTTGTTTGAATGGTGCTGATCTCAGAATCTGGCATATTATGACAATAATGAATTCCGCTATTAAAAGGAAGTTGATCAATTATAATCCAATATCGGTACCCATTTTTGGTACTTTATTAAAGTGCGCTAGCAAACTCCTGTATCTTATTCCGAAATACTTACTCTAGCGAATGTCTAAACTTAATTGGGTGAAATTTTCTATTTTTCTAATCCCTTTGTAGTTGATAACGAATAAATACAAATAATTCAAGGAATAGAACTCTGATAATCGACTAGGCGTGATTCACTGGTATTGTTTGTAAATCTTATTTTCATGAACTAATTTTCAATAATACCCTTAAATATATGTGCATTCACTTACTGCATTTCATTTTTCCAGGTGAAATATATTAGTAATAGAGACCCCTCTTAACACACAAAATTTATAGTGGGAAATATCGTGTAATCATTACAACAATAAGCTGTAATCTTTAATTATCTTGTCATTAAAAAATCCATAGTTGCTGGCCTTCAAAAGAGAAATGAATGATTATTCTCAATGATTGATAGTCTTTTTCGATATAAACGACTCTCTTGGCCAATTCTATGTAAGCTCGCGATGAATATCGTATGAATAAAACTAATTCTTATCATTATCCATGAGGTTTCGTAAATATTTCCCTAATCAAATAAATTAAAAACCGAGTTACCCTAAATAAAATTCGAAAGAGTGCATAAAATTTAATAACAATAACAATCAAGGGAGAAAGTGAATGATAGTACAATCTCATCTTGGATATTTGATTTAGATGGAATGACTCCTCAAATTGCTAGTCAACATGGTACCATGTCTCGAATGAATGCGGATAACTTTGCAATATTGAAGGGAATGGCTGGTTCATTACTAAGGCTAAAAAAAGGAGGTATACAAGCTCCTCATTGGCATGTGAATTCGGCTGAATTGAATTATTGTTTAAATGGACAAGCAAATATGACTATTTATGGAAATGCTCAAAAATTTACTTTTGCCGTGAAACCGGGCCAATTGACTTTTATGCCAAAAGGTTATTGGCACGATATCGAAAATATTGGACAAGAAGAACTGAAGGTCATTATGATACACGATATTGAACGTCCGACAGACATAAGTTTGGCTGCATCTGTTCAATCTTTGTCAAAAGAGGTCTTAAACAGCATTTTTGGGCTGAGATCACCTGGATTTTTCAATCAATTAGAAGACAAGAAAATTAGTGATGAATTAATAGACATGACTCCATTAGATTTAGCTGATAATAGTATTAAACCTACAACAAGTAGTGAAAGTTTGTCAAATCCCTATACGATTAATCTTGGGGCTACGGAACCACAAATTCAAACACCTGGGGGAGTTGCTAGACTAGGCAGTACACCGTATTTTCCGATTCTCCAGGGGCTGTCTGTTTTTGTACTGGATTTGGAACCAAGAGGAATAATAGAACCCCATACTCATCCAAATGCAGGGGAATTAAACTATGTCATTGATGGGAAAGTGAGATTTACGATACTTGGTCCTAATAATGAGATAGAGACAAATGAGATGAAAAAAGGCCAAGTTTTCTTTGTTCCAGCAGGATATTTTCATTATCTGGAAAATTCTGACAATTCAAATCGAGGTGCCGTAGCATCATTTTTTAGTAACGAAAGCCCTCAATTTTTAGGTCTAGTTGGGGGGATGAGTTCCTTCTCAAATGAAACATTGGGAGCGGTGTTTAACAAAAATACAGAATACTTTAATGGTCTTCCACGTATAGTGAAAAACATTTTGATTGCTGCGGGTACAAATTGACTAGGCTTTTTTTGGTCTTACCGGCTAAAATCTATACAAAAACTTTCTATCCTGCTTCATGAACCACGACCAATCTTGTGCCAATTTAAATATTGAAAACTGTACATGCTAAAAATGAATAACATTTAGATAATGATGTCTTGTGATATATAAATTAAGTAACAATATCACCATGCCCTTGCTCTTAACCATGTGTATATTGTTGTCGAAAAATTTAATCTTGTTTATTCACCAATGATTTTTCTATAGCTAGTCTTTGCTTCTCCCACGAGGTCATCATCCTTCGAGTTTCTTTCACATCCTGCTTACTCTTTCTTTCCTTGATACAAAGAAGAGATCTTTGAATACTCCCTTGGACAGAGCGGTCGTAGTTAGCCGTCTTGCTGAGTAAAGATATATGATTTTTTGGTCTGTTAATATATCTCGTCCACATACGCACTAATCCTAAAAGCGGGCCCGGAGGGATTTGAACCCTCGACCTGACGCTTAGGAGGCGTCCGCGCTATCCATTCTGCGCCCTTGTAATGAAAAAAAGACAAGGTCTGCGCTACGAGCCCTGCGAAATAACTATCAATCTATGAATAAAAAGCACACATAATATTAATGCTGAGAAGAGTTTACTAGGTTGGAAGTAACCATGAGTTTACCTAAAGTAGTAATATTTATCACAGTTTTTCCTCTGTCGCCTTTGTCTACTTCTACCAATCCAAGATCAGCCAATCCTTTGTTTTCTTTTCCGCCTTGAACATGATAACTTAGTAGGGGTTTGCCGTAGCCAGAAATTTGTTCTAATTCTTCTAAACTGCTTACCATTCCACCAATACTATCAATACTTTTTAAGATCTTTATCTTTGTATCAGATATGATTTCGCTATAACTGAACTTGAGGACCGGTAGTAATAGTGGCACCGTGTGATCATGATCCATTGCAAATGCCTTAATACCATTAATAAAAGCTGATGATAACGCTGCACAGCTTATCAGTTTATCTCCCGAGCTCACATTCATTAATATCTGATGGTACTCTAAACTCTTCTTTAACAATACTTCATTGACTCTTTCAATAGTATCTTTTACAACATTTTCCTTCTCGACTAGAATAATTTCTGATCCTATGCCTATTATTGCTTCCATTTTTTTGGAATATTCATTTGCTTTAGCTTCGTCACTTGAATAACAAATAAGTATAAGTTGATGAATTGGAAAGTTCCTAATCCCCAATGCAATACCGTCCTGATCGTCATCACCAAAGGTGGCTATCTGAAGGGTCTTCATTCTATAATCTTATTGCTACATACTTTATTAAAAATATTTGTAATATTTTAATCAATTTTCTGTTGTACTGTGGATTTAGATCAATTCTTGGTGATTTATCGAGTCTAGATGACAATTTGTGATAGTTCTAATTCACCTTTGTATTGATTGTTTTATAACTGCTTGATAGCCAAATCTTTGAATGTTATTGTCGGAAATACTTTGAGGTTTAATCTAATTTAGAAAGAATTAATGTTTTTTGAATATTTTTATTTAAGGATGTTTATTCAAATGAGTTATAATTATTAGAACTTTCTCGCAGAAATATAGTCGCCCTTTTGGGAAAAGACTAAATAAATCAATAAATTCTTAGCGAAGGCGATTATTGGACTGGATAAGAGTTTTCACTCTTGCCCTTCTTGTTGATTATTAATATGTCTATACCATCACCACTTGCCGAATCCCTTTGAATGGACGATCGAATAGACTTTAATGCCAAGTTAGTTGCTTTTTCCTCGTCCATATTCTCTGAAAATTCTGCGTCCATAACTCCTAAAGCCATTTCAGCTCCTGTTCCTACAGCTGCATATCTGTCTGGCAATACGGAGCCTAATGGATCCAATGTGTATATTTCTGGTTTTCCAGTTGTTACTCCACCAACTACTACTTGAGTTAAAAGCGGAAAATACCTCCTTTCAAACATTATCACAGACATCAACTTTGCTACTGAGTTTGGTTCAACATTTCGTCGAGTTTCTAGTTTTCTGATTTTTGATAATGCGCTTACTTGTCTAACCAAAACTTGCATATCTGCTACCATACCCGCACATGCAGCACCCACATGATCAGTAACATTAAAGGTTTTTTTAGTATTCTTATTAACTACAAAATTGCCATACGATACTCTCTTCTCAGCAGCCAAAAGTACTCCATCATTATATGTAATACCTACAGCTGTTGCTCCGGGCATAAATTGAAAAGCCATTTAATAAATTAAAAAAAAGAGTTAGATTTAGTCGTTTCTATCTTGTTTTAGATTCATTTTTTCAACATTGAGTAGTCGTGGATTTTTATGGCTTCGGAAATCAATTTATTTTGAATTTCCAAAATATCTTTAGCTTCAGGATACTTTGACCCAACCACTACCTCTGCAACAATATTTGTAATATGTCTAAAAAGAAATTCATCTCCTCTTTCAGCCTCGACCTTGTACGTTGAGTGTGCCTTGTTTACAAATACAATATTTTCATTTGTGAAACTATACCTGGGGTCGGTTTCATCCTCATAAGGAACTACTTTGTATCCAATTTTCTTGAGAGTAAAGGTTTTCTTTAGAATGGGCTTTCTAACAGTTTTTCTCACAAGATTGTTTTCATATGAAGTTCCTGATGCTCCAACATCTGCAGGTTGTTGACTACTATAGTTCATAGATTCATTGATAGAACTTTGGCCAGGGTAATTATTCGAGGTTGCTGCTGCTGCATCATTCCTTGTATTTGGATATTTAATATCATTTTGAGTCGTCCATTTTCCCTCATTTCTATAATTATTTGGATCAGAATTAGAAGTCGACGGTGATGCTAGAGTGGAATGAGCTGAACCTTCGGAGCCAGAAGTGTTTTCTAAACCCAATGGATTTGTTTTTCTCTCATCTTCTTCCTTTATTCCACGATGATATTCACTCCCTGAACCTCTAGACGAAAAATCATTTCTATTTTCTTCGTATTGGTTTGTATCAACAAGAGAATTTGCTATTTCTCCTACTCTTGCTCCTTCTTCGCTCTCTAGCTGATGTGATGTTACCTCTACAGACTCAAACCCTTGTATTTCCTCTCCGGGCTCTAGAGTTTCCAATACGGCCTGGCCCATGACCTTGTCTATTTCTTTATAAATTTTCGATTCTTCCCTTGTTATCAAAACATCTTCGTATTCAGTTAGACTTGGGAGCACTTGATCTATGATGAATGATTTTACACTTTGATTAAAACTATTATAGATATCATTCTCAATTAACGCCGATTTATCGGCGAATCTTGATGTTAAGGCATCACATTTGACATATCCTGTAACTCTGTTCAGTTTATTCTCAAAACCAAAAGTACTTCTCAAAACAACATGATTGCCTACCATTATCGCTATACCTTTCTCATCAGCTCCCAAAGGTCTTCTTGCTATTACAATTTCCCCTGTTATGCGAGGATCATCGAAGTTGACATTGAGCTTGTATCCTTGAATATCCGGCGATCGTATTACCTGAGAATTAGTCAAGTCCCATTCTTTAAAATCTTCTGCAGATTTTACATAAACGTCAAATAATGGATATTTTAGAATCGACAATTTTTTGATTTCTTTTGCAAGCTTATTTACATCGACAGTAATTTTTGGACCTTTCAATAGGATTTCGGTACCGTTCCTATTGAGTTTTGATTCCTTGAGTTCACCTAACTTTGCATGTCCATTAATTAGTTCCTCTAGTGTATTTCCATCAATAATAATTGACTTGCTAAAATCATCTCTACGAGTCTTTATTTTCATTTGATCAAAGGACGTCAAAAATGACAATCTGCCAGTACCATATCTTCCAGTTCTTAACCTTTTCAAGTTTGGTGACAAAGTTTCTTCCGCCTTATGTGGAGAACCCAATATCAAGAATTTATCCATAGAATCGGAATTCATTCCTGCGTTATCTTCAATTATGATATTTCCGTTATTTAATACCGTAACGATGACGTTTGTAGCATCTTCATCAAATGCGTTTTCAATCAATTCACGTACAATTTCATAGGGAGATATCCAAGTCTTTGTGGCAAACTCTCTAAAAAATGAGGGGTGAACCTTTAATTCCATAGTCAAGATATAATAAGCTTGAAATATATTATTATTTAAACAAATATTAAGAAATTATTGACCAAATTATTAACTTTTGTTGACTCGCATGGATTATTTAAGATACTGGAATATTGGTTAGAACTAAACTCAAAACTTGCGGAACCAGATCAACTAATTTTATTGTCAATTGGGCAGGGTGGGTCTCGATAAAGGGATGCACGGTAGTATAGTAAATCAACAAAACTGGAACTGCAGCGCATCCTGCTATCGTCAAGAGGATAAGCCAAGTTGCTGTCATTTTTCCCGTAAACATGTCATTTTAAAATTGGATTGGCTATATAAAGATAAAGTTAGGCAATAACGACCAAACCAATTTCTAAATTCGAAAAGAAATTTCCTTATAGGCATTCCAAAATTTGTCTCCTACATAATGCAAATTGTTTATAATTTGTCCTTTTTCCATACCATGGGCACGATCTTTATCCTCAAGCGCTAGCCCCACTGCTAGATATTTTTTAAATTTTTCGTCCTTTACTCCGACTATGTCGTCTTTTTTGAAGGACTCAAAATCAACTATACCTGGTCTCAAAATCTTTGCACCGTTGCAAATGAATCTAATTGATCCTGAATCCACCGTAACCGATGGGAATTTGTCGAGGATTTCAGTTTTTCCAAGAAATGGTAATATGGAATCATTGGCTGTTAAAACAGCAACCATGCTGTCTATGACCAAGATACTCTTATTTTCCTCAATTTCGAATATTTTCACATTCTTTACCTTTGGTATGGATACTTTTTCCCAACTTTTCTCAAGAATTTTCAAAATTTTCTCTGTATCTTTCTTGGACATCACATATGTTTTCAAACAAATTTATTGAATTCTTTATGGATTATAAAGGTGTACTAATTCATGCAATTGTGAATTTATTGATCGGCTAGTTTCCCACGGTTGATTTTGAGCTTCCTCACGCTATAAGATAAAAAAAGTAGATGTGTGTCGAGGTATTCTAAAAAAATTTTTATAAATAATTGTGTCGGAATATAACATAATTAGAGATGAGTGAAACAGCAGGAACAAAATACGAAGTTCCCATAAAGCCAGTAGAAAAATCCCTAAAGATTAGCGACAGAGCCAAAGGTGAACTGAAGGCCTCGGGGATGATGGATGAGAAGGGGAAATTAAAACTAAAGGGAGTTAGCCCAAAAATGTTAAGGAGAATGAAACTAGAATCAATAGATTGTCCCGTTTTCAAAAAGGAGCTTGGCTTTGTGGAATGCTATGTTTGTAGTAATTTTCATAGTAGAATAAGCGGGATAGTATATTGTAAGGGAGACCCTATAGATCAGTAACATTAATCGAACCTAAATATCGTTTCGATTGACACAAACTTCATAAATAGAAAATAATAGCTATCTTTTGTTTAATTGAGTAAAAATATCAATAAAGAATTTGGCCTAACCGTTAAGAAGAATGAAGATTTTAGCGAATGGTATTCTCAAATAGTAGAAAAAGCTGGATTAGCTGATTATATTTCAGCAAAGGGCTTCATAATCGTCAGACCGTATGGGTATGCCATATGGGAATTAATCAAAGATTATCTTGACTCAAAATTTAAAGAGACTGGTCATGTAAATGGATTTTTGCCATGTCTTATTCCAGAAGGGTTATTGAACAAAGAGGAAAAACACTTTAAAGGATTTAATCCAGAGGTTTTCTGGGTAACTTCTTCTGGTGATTCTCAGCTATCTGAAAGATTGGCCTTGAGACCCACTTCTGAGGCATTATTATATTCCGTATTTCCCAAATGGATATCTAGTTACAGAGATCTGCCCATAAAAATAAATTTTTGGAATACAGCTTTAAGAGCTGAAATTAAATCTACAAAACCTTTTATAAGAAATTCCGAATTCTTATGGCAAGAAGGTCATACTGCTCACACGGACAATGAAGGCGCCAAAGAACAAGTATTTAGCATTTTAACCATTTATAAGAACTTTATCGAAAAAATTCTTTCTATCCCCACAATTTCAGGATTCAAGAGCAACAAAGAAAAATTTGTAGGGGCTGATTATACTACAACATTAGAAGGACTGATGCCCGATGGCAAAGCGCTACAGCTTGGTACATCTCACAATTTGGGCAGGAACTTCTCTCAGCCATTTGAAATAAGGTTTCTAAACAGTAACAATAAAGAAGAGTTTGTTTGGCAAACTTCCTGGGGTATATCTTGGAGACTAATCGGTGCTTTGATAATGGTGCATGGTGATGACAAAGGACTTATTCTACCACCAATCATTGCTCCAATACAAATCATCATAATTCCAATATACAAAGATCAAAATCAAGAGTTAGTAAAGAAACATGCTAATAGTATACGAGACAAACTAAATTCCCTTGGATACAGAGCACTAGTAGACGACCGCGACGAATTTACTGCAGGCTGGAAATATAATGAGTGGGAAATGAAGGGTGTTCCAATTCGGATTAATATAGGACAACGTGATATTGAGAACAATACCGTAGAGGTAGTTAGAAGGGACAACAGAGAAAAGAGATTAATTCCCTTAGATGCCGTCTTTGATGAAATAAGAATAATCTTTCAAATCTTGCAATCCGACTTGTACAGAAATGCCTTTGAATCTCTTAAAAATAGAACCTTTGTAATAAAAGATGTCGATGAATTAAAGTCACGTTTAGACAATGGACAAGGTGGGTTCATGGTGTCAAATTGGTGTGGAAAAGAAGAGTGTGAGGAAGGAATTAAAGAGGATACTGGGGCTGATATTCGTGTTCTCCCTTTTGACACAAAAGACTTACCTATCGAACCAGAAAATAACGAACCTACCATTAAACTCAAACAATGCGTATATTGTCAACAAGACGCAAGTCGAATCGCTGTCTTTGCCAGGGCATATTAGATTGACAGACCAAGTTCTACATACGTTTAAGCTTTTGGAGTAATTCAAATTGACGAATCAAACAGAATGTTTATGTAAGGTTCAAATTCCAAATCTCTTATTACAAGTTGTCAAAACAGAAAAAGGATAACAAGAGAAAGGATATCAAGATAATTATTATTATTGTGGTTATATTTGCCATTGCATTTATATCAATTAGAACTGTATTGTCTGATTCAAACCCTTTTTACGTGGTTGCAAGTGGTAGTATGATTCCTGTTTTAAATGTAAATGACCTTATCATAGTATGGGCCAAAGACAATAACACTTCATTTGATAGTGCCAATATCGGAGACATTATTGTTTTTAAAGCACCTGATCCAAGGGAAGAAAATAAAACTATAGTTCATAGAGTTTCTGCAATCATTGAAAATGGAAACAATTTGACAGGTAATGTAATCCTTTGTGCACCAATAGCCGTAAATGATGTAATACAAGAAAAGACAATACTGACTAAAGGAGATGCTAATGAATGCTCTATTCCTGGGATCGATTTTCCGATAACCCAAGAAAATTACGTAGGAAAAGTAGTTTATACTATTCCACAGATAGGGATAATACCTCAAGTGTTAAAACCGCCAGTAAATTACATAATTATGGCAATAATAGCTGGATTACTAATTTTTTCATTCATTCATGGAAGCAAGAAAGATAAACAAGAGGAAAAAGAAAAATTAAAAGATGATTGACTCTGGCGGGGTTCAATTTGGATTGGCCATCTTGATGTATAGGCAGGATGATCCAAACAAATGCACTGCCTCCAGACTGGTTAAATTTCATATGGCCAATGAGGTACGAAGAATTCCTGCCTCTTTTGTTGTATTGAATCCCTATTCAGATAAACTTCTTACATGTCATGATGCAAAGATCTTTAAAGGAATTTGCGGGATTGATTGTTCTTGGAAACATGCATCAAAAGTAATCCAAACTCCAAAGAAATATTCTAATAATAGGAAACTCCCGGCCCTACTGGCTGGAAATCCTACTAACTATGCAAAACTTGGAATGCTATCCACAGTTGAAGCAATTTCGGGTGCTCTTTACATCCTGGGTTTTAAAACTAAATCAAATGAAATTTTGAATAAATTCAGATGGGGTCATACCTTTATGGATTTAAATTCGGAGATTTTGGAAGATTATTCTAAAGCTTTAGACGAAGATGAGGTAAAATCAATTGAAAAAGAATACTTTCCAAATTATTTCAACTGATCCTATAGATGTCAGTATTCATAGATAGTTTTTTGAAAACACAGCAAGTTTTCATAAATTAAAATAAAATTTAGAACAATTTGATATCAATAGTTCATTTTAATAGGGATATGATTGTGCAGTGTACATGATTCTTGCAAACCAGCAAGATTAATAAATCGTTATGGAATCTTTTTTATTGTGAGCTAGCGAGCAAGTTACTTCATTATAACGAAGAGGAAACTCCTCCCTCACAACGGGTACCTGAATTAGCGATAATTAGAAGGAGACTTCTGGCAACGAAATAGAAAAGTATTCAGTTGAAGTCCATGGCAATGATGATTGATAATCTGAGTGATTTCAATTTGAAATGAAACTGTCGCCCCAGGTAGAGAAAGGCCAAACAGAGGATTATTCCCGTATTTAGACTCAGGTAGGCTGCTTAGCTGAATCTTGCCTAAAACAAAAGGAGGGTTACTACTAGGACACGATTGTGGGGATTCAAACCGTAAATACTATGTTTGAATCCCATTCTTTTGGGACAATAACAAATAAACAACTAATCGTCTTTATTACTGGTGTAATTATTTCAAGATGTCAAAAGAAGATAATCTATGCTGTCCGGTACTTTTTCCCAGCAATGATTTGTCTAAAAAATTATCTTTAAAATATGGTTATAAGGAATGGATGATCTCTCGGTTTTTAAATTATGTGCCTAATCCTGAGGAACTTTTAGAATATATTGATAAAAGAGAAAACCTGCATACCTACATCAGAACTAATACATTAAAGATCAGTCCTAGAGTTCTAAAAAAAAGATTGCTTGAGAAAGGGTTTATCTTAAGTGATACTATATTAGATGAAGTATTTGAAATTATAAATCCATCTTCTTGCACGCCCGCTCCTGCCCCAGCAGAAGTATCAAGTTCCCAAATGTATCACAATGTTCTTTCTCAAAATTCATTTTCTTGTGTACAGAAACATGAATCCAAACCACCCAAATCTATGTTGCCAAGCCTAGGATCAACAATCGAATACCTGAGAGGGTATTACTATATTCAGGATTTGAGTTCTTGTATAGCCGTAAACGAATTGGAAATTCTATATTCAGATAATCTTGTTGTACTTGATATGGCTGCTGCACCCGGAGGAAAAACTACTCATATTGCTCAAAGATTAAATAATAAAGGGTTGATTGTGGCTTGCGAATCAAAGCCCCAGAGGCTTTCTTCTCTTGTTTTTAACTTATCTAGGTGTTTTGTAAAAAACACCACTGTCTTTAACATGAGATCAGAGGAAGTCAAAAATTTGGGCATAAAATTCGATAGAGTGCTTCTGGATGCTCCTTGTACATGCGAAGGTATTATTCAGAAGGATATATCTAGAAAAAAAAGCAGAACATCGAGGGATTTAGAAATATGTAGTGACTTGCAGAAGAAAATGATTATTGCAGGATTCGAGGTCCTCAAGCCAAACGGGCTAATGATATATAGCACTTGTTCTTTCGCACCAGAAGAAAATGAGATGGTCGTCCAGCACTTGATTGATAATTTCAGGGATGCTCAAATTGAACCCGTCGAATTAGGGACAGAAGGACTGACAAAATTTCATGAATTTCATTTTGTTGAAGAAATGAATCAAACAAAAAGGTTTTATCCTCACTTTCATGATACAAATGGATTTTTTATAGCAAAAATTAGAAAGGAGTCCAAATCAAGTGGAGTATAGGTTTCCCAATGCTATGGAAGAGACGATTCTCAAACGGTCGTTTTCTAATTGGAACATTTTCGAACTATATGATAATGAAAAAATAATTATTGCATACATATCATCGACAGTAACGAAGACTAATTTGTCAAAAAAAACCGATTTGCAGACTTTCAATCCCGATATAAGAGATACCACGATACTTGTTGATAGCCAAGATATGAGGAAAAATCTCGATGGAAAACAAAATCAAATCAACAACTCTAATTTAAGAAAGGTTTACCTATGGGATCGACGTCCGGAACATGATGATTTGTTATTAAGCTGGCATCCTGTTCTAATGGGTATTCAAATAGGCATAATCAAATCCAAAAAATTCTTGCCCGGGTTAAATTTTGCAGAAATGGTCTTAGACTATCACAAAAATACCAAACTTGAATTTCCGTATATAGTAGTGAATAATAAGGCAGCAAACTTGGTTTGCTTTGGCAGGGATATTCTTGGCAGTTCACTTATTTCTTGTTATGATAAGATCAAAGGTAATCAATTATTGATAATCCTAAATGAAAACCATGAGGTCTTGGGATTGGGTAGATCAAGATTTGCTAGTCCATTGTTGAGTCGGCCTAAGATAATTACGGTGGATACAGTAGAAAACATCGGGACCTTTTATTTGCAGAATGAGAATAAGGATAATAAGAGTTTAGTAGATATTCAATAAATTTGTTCTGCTAAAAAAGAAATAAGAAATAAGACTGACTTCTATTGTCTTATTTTCTTGCTTTCACCAACACAAGTACTGCCACACCTGCCATCATTGCTCCAAAAATTAGCAATACTTGTATGGGAAAACTACCTGAAGAGGTTGCAACACCCTGAGGTGCCACTGAAGAAACAAACAGGTGTTCTGTTCCTCCTGCTCCACCTTGTTGGATCTGCGAAAATCCACCGATCTGAATTTGTCCACTTGGAGGAGCTGTTAATCCATTAACGTTCACAGTCACTCCGTCAATTTCTGCTGATCCGCTGGTTTCCTTAACTGTATGTGTTCCCTCTCTAAAGCTACTTTCACCTAAAGAATAAATGGAAACTATCTCTGAATCTCCTTCGATAACTGAGAATCCATATCCAGCTGCTCCAGCCTGTGCACCTGTAGCATCAAACAAAAAGTGCCAATTATTCATTGAGGCACCAAATTCCTCAAAATCTAAAATGGGTGTGTTAAATGCTTCGGCAAGAGTTGTATTTTGTATCTTTGTCGCTACCTCTGGAGCTATTTTTTCCAAACCACCAATTGGATGATTTATGTCTATTTGACCCTGTTCTGGAGAAGTTACAATCAGGGGCTCTTCCAATACGATGCTTCTCCAGTCTACGTCTAATACGGATGTCTCAGTTCCATTGGACTCTGTGACCAGATTAGTGATAGTTGGATGTAATTCTACTTGATATGAGATCGTTGCAGTAGTGGGTCCACCATTGACAGCTGCTCGATAATCGAGTGTAGCGTTCTCAAACTTTACTAGACTTTGTTTTTGAGATAACATGTATTCATTTATTTTATCTAAAACAACGCTCAAACCATTGCTACTATCTGAGGTATTTAATGAAAATGAAATTGAATTTTTATTTCCGTCTAACATTTGGGCCATTGTGCTGTTAGCAGGATATCTTAATGTGATAATTCTGTCTCCAGTAAAAGACGCATCAGCTGCATTCTTTGCCGGTGAAACTCCGGCCTCCATCTGAATTGCAAAGCCTTGATTAAAAATTCCGCCAAAAATAACTATTGCAGACAGCAAGACTACATATTTTAGAGAACTTAATTTCAATAAATTTGAATTCCAGTTTCCCTGTTTATAATCTTATTGAAAATTTGCCACTGAAAAGGAATTAAGAATGATTACAGTATAATTAAAATAAATTTTTAATTCATATTTACGAATTTTGAAAAAAATTATCAACTATTTTAACAAGAATAGAAACAATAAATAAAAAATGTCATAAAGAAGACCTTATCCATTGATTACTATTTTGGCAGGAGGAACAGGTTCAGTAAAGCTCGTCAGAGGATTGTACAATGTCTTTAAAGACATTGGGGTTATTTCTAACGTCGCAGATAATTTTTGGCATCATGGTTTGTACATATGTCCTGATATCGATACCATAATGTACGGATTAAGTAATAAATTAGACAAGGATAGAGGGTGGGGCATTAAGGGTGAAACTTTTAATTTTCTAAATTATATGAAATTGCTTGGATACGATACTTGGTTTAACCTGGGCGACAAAGACCTGACTACTCACATCGTTAGAACCCGTTTACTAAAAGAAGGCAAAAGATTATCGGAAATAACCGCGATTTTGTCAAAAAAATATGGTGTCCATATTCCAATATTACCTGTATCAGATAACCATTACGAAACTAACATGGTAACAAACGAAGACGACAACAAATTAGTTCATTTGCAGGAATATTGGATCAAGTACAAAGGAGGGTTGTCCTTGAAAGATATAGTTTACAAGAATATCAAACAGGCCAAAATTAGTTGGGATTGTCGTAGGGTGCTTGAAAAATCAAAATTAATTGTGATTGCACCAGGAAATCCGATCTCTAGTATCGGACCCATAATCGCAGTCCCAGGGATGAAAAATTTATTACACAAGTATAGAAACAAGATAGTAATGGTTTCACCAATTGTCTCAAATAGGGCCGTTAGTGGTCCAAGTGAAATCTATATGAGAGCAAAGAATATCCCGCCAACTATAGAGGGACTAGTCAGCTTTTATTCAAAATTTTCTAACAATATGATATTTGACAAGGTTGACAAAGTTGAGGTTGAAGATAAAATAAAAAGTGCTTATCCTCAGGTCGATTTTTCCTTTGTCAACATTATGATGAATGATTCTAGGAAGGAATCAGCCTTGGCAAGGCATATTGTTTCAAATTTTTATTGATTATTATACTGAGGTTGAACAATTGGAAGATCCAAGAACTGCAGTAATCATTCCAATAAAAAACTTTGAAAAAAGTAAGACTAGGCTAGGAAAATTTCTGAATTTAGAACAAAGAATTAGTCTCTGTCTTCACTTTGTTAATGATCTAATCGAGAAAGTATCAAAGCTTGAACAGTGTCAAATCATCTTAATCACAAATGAATCAATTGACCTGCCTGATACGATCAAAGATAAAAGCCTAGTAATTAGAGAGGGAGATAGGAATACAGGGGTAAATAGTGCAGTAGCGCTTGCAGACTCGTATGTGGCCAAAAATAAATTTGAAAAATCTCTGGTAGTTCCAATCGATATTCCATTGCTTGACTTGTCACAAATAAAAGAGATTATTCAATATTCCAAAAATTTTGATGAGGGAATTTGTATCGTCCCTTCGTACAGATATGATGGTACTAATATATTATTAAGAAAACCTCATACAGTTATAGAAACCAGTTATGATAACTTTAGTTTTTTTAATCACATAAAAAGAACCATGGAAAAGGGTGCATTCATCAAAATCTTTGACTTTGAGAATTTAAGAGCAGATATAGATACAATCGAAGACATAATGCTCATTTTTAAGAAGTATGTATTTTCTGACAGATCAATTGGTGATACAACTTATTCGAATCATTACTACGCGAAATTTATCCAGAAATATGAAAATAATAATACTTTGAATTATCTGTTAAGTATTTTGAAGGAAAACCATGAAATCTGGCATTAGACAATTGGGAATCAAATAATAGATATATTATAATGGGTTAAAATTAAGATATTTATTAGTAAAATGAGAGTAGGAATATCTATAATTGTACCATAATATCATTGCTGTAGTTGTTATTTCATTCATAATAGTCGGATCTATGTGGGGAATAGGTAATTTGTTGAACCCTCCGCGCGAAAAAAACATTCAAAAATCAAATGACACTATTTTACTGGTAGCTCAAGGTAACGCTTTTAATCACACCAATCCTACATTACACGTAAGTTCCAATCAACCGACTAAACTCATAATCCTTAACAAGGACTTTGTAAAACATGATTTTATCTCTGAAGAGTTGGGTATTAATACTGCTTATCTTAGCGCAGAACAGGATTTTGTAACCGGAATTGCAAGCAATAAGACTGGCAATTTTACTTATTATTGTTCTTTTCATCCAGAGATGAGAGGATTAATTGAAATCACCTAGTAGACCTAGGCTTATATCTTAGAAAAGCAGTCAATAAATCTTGCAAGCTGGATATTCGCAGTAATGTCTTTAGAAATCATGACAAATTGATTAATCGAAATAATTGGTTATCAGTTAAATCCATACCTACACTAATACATTGGTAATGTATTGAGTTCTCAAAATAGTAGTTTTGTGTTTGTTTCTCTCTTCCTCCATTCACCTTTTCTCTTCTCTCTCTTTCTTACCCGTCTTTTTTTGTAACCTTTTTACTTTAGTTAATATCTAAAAACCTAGAGCGGATGTATAGACCTGCGGAAGATACCTTTTTCATGGCGGATATAATCAAAAATTACAAGGGAAATTTTGCTCTAGAAGTTGGAATTGGTTCTGGATATTTAACACGTTCCTTGTGCTCTAATTTCGATTTTGTAGTTGGAACTGATATTAATTTTGATTCAATTGTTTACGCAAAAAGCACTACATTATACAATTATCGTAACAAATTGCTTATTTGCACTAGTCTAGGTTCAGCGTTAAAATTTAAATTCGATTTGATAATTAGCAATCCACCTTACTTGCCAAATGATCCTCAAGGGATAGGTTTTGAAGACAACGCCGTTTATGGAGGCAAAGAAGGGATAGAATTTACTTTACAATTTCTGAATTCTATTCCACCACTTATCAAAGAGAATGGAAAGATTTTGTTATTGAGATCATCTCTATCTAACATAAAAAAGATGGATAATTTGATCGGGGAGTGTTTTTATCAACAAAGGGTTTTGGCTAGAAAAAATTTATTTTTTGAATCTTTGGAAATTGTTGAACTGGCTGGGATAAAAAATTCTACTACTTCTGATGTACACAAAAATTAATTTTAGGTAGCATTCAAGGAGCTGGTCAACTAAATTAATTAAAAGTCCAGTTATTTGTCTCTATCCTTATCACTCTATATAAATATGCGCGCATCTATCAAACTATCACTTCCTCATTAGAGAAGCAGATCTTTGAGCTATTTCTTCAGCCATTTTTGATAGTGATGCAGAACCACCCAAGTCGTAAGTCAAAAACTTGCCTTCATCAATGATTTGTTCTGTGGCTTTAAAAATGGCATCTGAAATGTGTTTTTCTCCCAAATATTCAACCATCCAAGCACCAGAAAGTATGGTTGCAACCGGATTTACCTTATCTTGTCTTGCGTGTTTAGGGGCACTACCATGAGCCGGCTCAAACATGGCATATGTATCTCCATAGTTTCCAGAATATACGTTACCAATTGACCCAACATGGCCTGAAGCACACTCGGAAATAATATCCATAAAAAGATTGGTGCTGAGCAACAAACTGTCATTGAACCTTTCGGGGTTTTTTACTAACTGTTGTGTCATGTTGTCAATATAGTATTCTTCAACTTCGATATCTGGATATTGCTTATTTTCTTCTGTTACTGCATTCCAGAATATGCCATCAGTTTCTTTAAGAATATTTCTTTTTGTAATTGCAAATACTTTCTTGAAGTCTTTTTGTTTTGCCAATTCAAATGCCTTTTTCACCACTCTTCTACAACCTTTTCCGGTAGTCTTTCTTATAGCTACAGCCGAATCATCGCTTGTCTTAAACTCAATACCTGCATACAAGCCTTCAGTTGATTCACGCACGCAAATGAAATTTAATTGTAATTTTGAAATCTTGTAAGTTTTAATTGGACGAATGTTTGCATAAAGCTGAAATTTCTGTCTAATGCTTACCGCTACGCTTCTGGGTGCATCGGGGTTTGGTACTGTGGTAGTTGGCCCTTTAAAACATGCATCAGAATTTCTGAGGATTTCCCAAACCTCATCAGAGATATATGAACTGCCTTTATTTCTCTCCCACCATTCAGAACCCGCATCACACGTTATCAATTCTACATTAGTATTACAGGATTTCAGCACCTTGGTCATCGCATTCACCAATTCAGGACCGGTGCCGTCACCATTTATTATAGCCGCTTTTTTATTGCTCAAGTAAATTCAAAAAGGATTTGATGATATTCATATTTATTTTTTCAGTCACTTTGAAACAAAATCAATTTTCCCAAAAAAGGTGTTTGAGAATGGGGGAAATTGACTATTGTTTACTATCTTGGTAAATTCATTTTGGTCCGAGTAATAAGAATATTGAATATCATAATCTGCTAATTCTAGAGTACTATTGACGTAATTGCCGGTGGAATTATCTACTATTGAGACTGTTTTATTATCGTAAGAATAGATTTTCATCAGATCTGGGAGTGATAACTGTACAGGTCTAATATACTGGACGTGAAGAGTATCTCCTACGGAGTCGGTATGAATAGGTTTCAGACATTCCTCGCCCTTTTCATTTGGTTGCTTGCCGACATCCCCTGGAAACAGGTACTGTTTATTATCTACAAATAATTGAACTCTTGGATAAACATTATAACTATCCAATGAATGTGCCTTCAGGCATACACTTAGTATTTGTGGCGGAGGTACTATCTGTGTAAATACTAATCCAAATAATACTGCTGCACCTATAATTATCGGAGGCAATAGCAGATCCCTTTTTCCCAGCTTTTGAAAAAAATTCTTCTTTGGAACACCTTCTTTTATTTTCCTCTTGGGCACAAAAATCACTATGTCCTGATAATATAAATTCTTTAGAATGTTCATGCTTTAGAGAAATAAAAAAAATAAATGTAAAACAAATACAAGAAAGTTGTTGCTAGAAGTGCACATTGATGGCGCAAGCAGAGGTAATCCAGGTTTGTCTGCAATTGGAATAATGATTAAAGAAAATGATAAAGTGATTAAAGAATATGGTGAATTCATTGGCATACGGACCAATAATCAGGCCGAATATGAGGCACTTCGAAGAGCGCTAGAAATATGTACTGAATTGGACAAGGAAGTTACTATATTATCAGATAGTGAATTGCTGATAAACCAAAGAAATCAAAAATACCGAATCAGAAGCCAAGAGCTCAAAATATTAACCCGGGAAATTGCCACCCTGGAGAAAAATTATGACAAAATAACATATAGACATGTTCCAAGATCGAAAAATAGTCACGCTGATTATCTGGCTAATAAAGCACTTGATAAGCATCTAAGTGCTAATACCAATAACAGAGCCCACAACTGATTTCTATTGCTATTACTATCACTGCCCCTACTACTTCGACATTAACACTATTATCTTCACCATCACTATTACTAGACCACCACTACCACTACCGTCACCATTGCTCAATCAAGAAAAAAATCAAAATTGTTTTAAAATAATGCTGTTACATTACAAGATCTAAGCCTAGTCTATTTTACATAGCTAATAATGATCAAGCGCATTAAACTCATACAATCAAATATTCGTAATAACTAATAGTGAATGGGCGGCTATGAGGAATCAGAGTTATCACGTATCTAATATGAAGAAAAGGCATTTGACTGAGCCGCTTTACTGTATCCGCGTTATAATGCGTTTATTTTTTTAACTATTGTTAGAATATCTTCATCAATAATTCTGTGTTCCAATCCTACCTTCTGGCCACCATACTTCACACTCTTTCCCCAAATCTGTGCAAACTTAAAATCTCTGACCAGGTTTCGGTGAATTTTGTTACAGATATTTTGAACAGTACTATCTCTTGGCATGATCAGTGGCTCAACCAAATCTGCTTCTTGACCTTTTGGCTTCATGTAAATTCTAACAAAGTCTAGCTTGTTGTAAATTTCTTGTTTTAAAGCCTCAATATTCTTGTTCGTATCTGCAGAAACTGCAACATATGGTACTTTTAATTTTGAAGTTACTGATTTAACATATTCTGGATCAACAAGATCTATTTTGTTTAAGACCACCAATGATGGAATATACACTCTATTGCCAGACATGACGTCAATCAATTGATCTATTGTTAGCCCTTTTTCTCTAATTGTTATGCGACCATTGTGTATACCGTTAATACGCATGACATTTCTAATGAAATTCTCGTCAACTTGTACTGAGGCTTGAATATTAACCGATATCCCACCGGTTGAAGTTTTTTCTAGTGTAATATCGGGTGGTTTCTCGTCAACTTTCACACCAATTTCGGAAAGCTCTTTTTTAATGACTTCGAGATGGTTGATTTGAAAAATATCCAAAACGATCAAAACAAGATTGGCATTTCTGGCAACAGATAAGACCCTTTTTCCAAGTCCCTTTCCTGCTGCGGCTCCTTCTATAATTCCAGGCAAATCTAGAATCTGAATTCGTGCTCCGTTGTAGTCGAGCATCCCCGGTACAGCGGTTAATGTGGTAAATGAGTAAGCACCTGTCTTTGATTTTGCATTAGTTAACGCATTCAATAGAGTTGATTTACCTACACTCGGAAATCCAATCAAAACAACTGTGCCGTCTCCTGCTTTTCTAACATCAAATCCTGCACTTCCACCTCCTGTGGAAACAGTTCTTCCATGGGTATTTTCTTCTTGTTCTCTTTTTAATTTTGCAATCTTTGCCTTTAAGAGACCTATATGAAATTCGGTTGCTTTGTTAATTTGGGTCTTGTGAATTTCGTCTTGAATTGCCTTAATTTTCTCTGGAATTCCCATCGGATTGATTCTTCTTAGAAAAATAATAATAAAAATTTTTTTGATCTCAATATCGATTCTGTTGATGTAGAAGCGGTGACCGCAGTAGTAGCGACAGCATGGGGATAGTCATAATGATGCAAAAGTTATTTTCTGCTTTAATCTCTTATATCCCGCCTATTTCTTATTTTAAAACCATGAAAAACTTGAGACCGTATAATACTGCAATGCTACAAATAAATCCAAGCATGCCCAACCAAGGCATCGCAGGCATCTTGGGTGATTTTAATTTTATCTGATGGTCATCGACTATATTTGTAATATAATCTTTAACAAAAGCGTGCCATAGTTGATACTCTATTCGATGCTTTTTTAATATCGTCTCAATTTCATACACCACTGGAACCCTAACTGATTTGATGTGTTGAAAATAATTTCTGGAAATCTCTACTTCTGCATGAATTCCGATCAGACCTTGGTTAAAATCAAGCAATCTAACATGCATTTCCCATGGTCTTTTTAACTTTTTTGAAAATCCACTGCCAATTTGTGTGGGTTTCTTATGTTCAAATTTTACCATCTTAAATCCTTCAGAAACCAAAGTATTGACGATTTCGTCTTTTCGTATCTTGACCATTAGGAAAAGATGATCCAGCTCTACCTCCTCTCTCTTTATGAGGTTTTGGATTCCTTGCAGAAGATTAATTCTTCTGGGATACAATGTAGAAAATTCAGACATGTAACGCTTTCTCCAATTACATTCTGATATAATATTCTTTGACTATTTATAATTTAAAAAATTAAAACTTTTGACAAACTGTGTTCAAGAAATTTTTCCTCTCAGACCTCTTATGTATATGTCATATTTGCTTTCAATACCCAATGATTCACTTGAAATGGATCTATTTGTAAATTTGATCTTTAGTCCTCGCAAAATAATTACTGGAGTTGAAGCATCTGATTCACCCATTATCATCGTTCCAATTGAGGCCAAACAGTCTGCAATGTTTTGTGATGTATATTTCAAGACATTCCCAAAAAGATCTTTGGTTCCTTTCAAGTCTATAACTGGTTCAAATCCACTACAAGCTAGTGCTACACCTGTGGTCCCCTTTCTCATGGGCAAAATCCTACTATCTGATAATACTATTCCAATTTTTTTACCACAATCAATCAGGAATTTATTGCGCAGAGTCTCCACTGATTCATAGGGATGTTTTGGATACAATACCACATGGTCTGTGGGAATATTTGATTTATCGATGCCAGCATTGGGGGCCAGAATATTTTGGACCGAAGTGAGAACAAACCCGTATAACCCTCCAAAAATCTCATCTGATTCTCTTATGATTAATTCCATCATTTTCGGATCTATATGATACTTTTTGGCCATTAGGACTGCCTCTTGGGAGGGATTGACATCACTTAATTTCTTTATTCTGCCCTCGCCAATGGCTAGATACTTGCTTGAGATAACCAGCACATCAAAATCTTCTATGGATATACCCTGATTATTTTTTACAATTTTCTCATATATATCAAATCTGGAGGATTCTCTTTCTA
>QCWC01000010.1 GCA_013114705.1 Candidatus Nitrosocosmicus sp.
TGTAGCGTTCCACGTAGTCCTTGGAGGGCCGCTCCGCCCACTTCTCGACGGTCACCTGCCCGTCCTGGATAATACAAATAGAAAATTAACATTGCATATATTATTTGTCCAATTGATTGAGAAAATGAGCGATCACGTATGAAACATCATATGATTTAATGCAAAAGTCATGAAACAAGACAAGATAAATAGAGTACTGACAGAAAATAATGTAACCAATATTGATACTTAATGGTCCTTCACGAGCATTTACAATACTTTCACTACTTGTATTAGTTGCAGGTCTTGTAACAATGTCTTTGGAGTTTTCTGTTAGCAGGTTACTTATTCCCATTTTTGGAAGCACAATTTACACCTGGGGAAGTTTAATTGGAGTTGTTTTGGTTGGACTTAGTGGCGGGTATCATCTTGGAGGCAGATTAGCTGACAAAAATCCGAATTTTGAGAAATTTTGCTCTATCCTATTCTCAGCTGGGCTGTATATCCTATTTATTCCAATGATTTCAGCTATAATCATTGACTTTACTATTGGGATAACAAATACATTGACAGACCCTAATCTTGATAGTTATGCAAGCAATCTTAATTCGCTAGTTGCTACATTCATTCTAATCATAATCCCAACTCTTTTACTTGGTATGGTTTCTCCATATGCAGTAAAACTAGCCACCAAATCTTTAGATAGACTAGGAAATACCTCTGGAAATCTGTATTCAGTTTCAACGATAGGAAGCATAGTGGGTACATTCGTAACAGTTTTCATACTAATTCCGTTTGTCCAAATCAATCATGTCCTATATGGCATGGGAATATTATTAGTAGTAACATCAACTATCAAATTAAGAAATTTTGTAAAAGCAATTGCATTGATTCTCTTGGTAATTGTAAGTATATCGATATTTTTTGATGATGTAAATACGATATCGCTAGATTTTAGAAATTTGCATTTCCACCCAGGTATGGTAATTTATGAAACAGAAACACTGTATAGCCATTTAGATGTAATAGATAATTATAACTCAATAAATAATAGAGTATTATTCTTAAATGGTTACCCTCACAGTATAATGGATAGATCAGACCCGAATACTCTTGAAAGCAAGTATACTAAATTTTTTCCATTGGGATTGATATTAAAAGAAAATATTACAAAGGTTTTATTCATTGGAGGGGGAGGCTTTTCTGGTCCAAAATACTTTCTCCAAAATTATCCCAATATAGCAGTCGATGTAGTTGAGATAGATCCTAAAGTAGTTGAAGTTGCCAAAGAATACTTCTTTTTAGATGAATCCAATCCCAAACTAAATATTTACGTACAAGATGCCAGAGAATTCTTGAATAAATACACGGGAAGTTATGATATGATAGTACTTGATGCATTCTCAAAGAGCTATGTTCCCTTTCATTTGATGACGGTAGAATTCTACAAGTTATTATCCGATAAATTGTCAAACGGCGGTGTGGTGATATCGAATCACATTGGTTCACCCAGTAATGCCCAAGCAACCTCTGATTTGTACAGAGCAAACCTAAAGACATTTTTACAAGTTTTTCCAAAAGTTTTTGTTTTTTTAACCGATCACTCAAAATCCCTTCAGAATATAATACTAGCTTCAGTAAAGGGAGGACAGATCGATGAGTACGATATATCGGACAAATTCGAAATAGCTAACCTGCAGGAATCTACTTCCAAAGTTATAGAGGAAATAGATTATCAAGACTATGTACTGGAAAACAATCTGATTGATAAGAATGATGTTCCAATAATAACAGATCAGTATGCACCAGTAGAAAAATTGCTAGACCCAATCTCTAGCAAGCCCTACAGTATAGAGGAACAGAGCAATAACAAATCTTCGTCTTTTGGTGTAAAGGTCAATAGTTCGTCCATAGCTATCCTTTCTTTACCTGCCTTTTTATTTATCATCATGACTATTACGTGGATCTTTTTCTTAATGCAGATTTGGAAGAATAATAGCTTCCAATAATATCTCACCAACACCAAGTACAGTCCAGTATATATCATTTTGATTAATTATGCAAGGTAATTTGTATTGGGGGTTAATTTGCTTTAAAGAAAAATTAATCACTGACGATACATGTTTTTCATGATGTCAAAAAAAATAGATCTTTGATGCTATATAATTATGCACCTATTCTGGATCAACAATAAAGTTTTAGCTGGGTAATGTTATAGAATGGAATAACCGTAATAAAAATGGATATTATTGGAAATCATTAAATAGATCTTCGTTCATATAACTATTCCTACCACCACAGGGTAGAATCATCAAAACGGATGAATACCACCCAAAGAGAAAAGGAGCAAAGGCTACATTCATGTGATAAGTATTTTCAACTAAATGTCACTTGTGACAATGATGTTGATCAAACAAAAGCACGAAGGGTTAACGAGACACTTATTGATGCCTTTGCCCTTTTCTCAGTTTAGATTAATATTATGGTCACTAACATCAACTTATGTTGAACATAGATAAGAGCTAAATGAGATCTATATCAATAAACGTACTGAATATCCTATCTTCCATTTTAGTGCATCTTAATTATAATTAACATTGTTCCTATGTTATAGTTATCTAACTCATGATCAATGCTTTCTCAGTTATCATCATCATCTTCATCAGTTTCGTTTTGATCTTCATTCTCAATATCACCATTTTGCTCGGGATTCAAAAATCTTATCGAGTTAATAATATGATTTAAAGTATCTTGACTTTCTTTAGTATCAAATTTTTCTACAGTATCCTGATATGTAAAAATATACAAGGTACCATCATTAACCAAAAGGAAACGTTCAAATCCTTTATCCGGGACGTTTTCAATTCCCTCGAGTGCAGTTAGAACAGAAACTGCTTCAATACCATCAATCATGTACTTATTTTCTTCAATTTGCCCAATTATTCGTTCTTCAGAGGGTAGAATGATATCTACAATTTCCCTAGGGCCACCGAGCTTATCGACCAATATTGTGTCCGAGTTTGACTGAGATTTCATTATACTAAAAGAGTTACTATTATTATATACTGTTACATCTGAATTCTTGGCAAATCTGTTGATTTTGTCGTTTAGTTGCCAACCGGAAGGATATTCGAAACCAACTCCCAATCGAGTGTCACTATATTTAGTATAATTGGATTGTATTTCATGTGTGATATTTGATAACACAGAAGCATGCACACTTTTAAATTGATCATATGTTACAGTAACTAGACCTAAGCAGAAAACAATACTAAAGAAAAATATTAACTTCAGATTATACATCTAATAGATATTATAGTTGTCAATTTAAATAAGCTAATGCAAGATTGTTCATAACATTTTACTGTTCTAGAAATAATAATTTTTTTTAAATACGATAATTTCTAATTAAATCTCGTTTCTTGATCTCAAAATAGTATTTCTTACTAATTATCTCAAAAGAAGGAAAAGATCTTTCCTTCTTGCCTTTATCAATTTACGATGTCATCGTATTGAGACCATCATTATTGTGATGTGATAAATGGTATTCTGCACTTTCCAAGGATCGTCAGACGGAGCTTCAATAGAATTCATCATCTTGTTATGAGGTTGTCATAGATAAATCCACACAGCATCAAATAATATTCTTACCTTGTACTGATATCTTAGTAAAAAAACATGGTTTCGCTAAAATATCCTGAATATCTTTGAGAGCCATAATTTGGCAAATTATCAAAAATTGATTACAGTAATATAGTTATTTAAACAAGGAGTATTACAATGGAATCAGATTATAAATTCAGATATGTAAATGAATACATTACAAATCTACTGGACGGAAATTTATCCCTTCAGTACGAGGACATAGACTTGAAGGGAGAGAAAAAGCCTGTTGAATATTTAGATAAGATTGAAAAGTGGCTTGAATTTCGAAATAGGACTAGAGACGAAGATCCTGATGAATTTGCAAAGTTGACTGGAGAATTATTTACACATTTATTAGCAATCAGGCTGGCAGGCGTAGTAGTGGACCATACATGTGAATATTGTGATATGACCAACCAAAGTCAAACTTCGCTTTATACAGACAACGGTGATGAAATATCGACAACACCACCCCATTGATGTCCTACAGCCATTGCAACAGAAAATGCCTTTTTTAAAAATGTTAGTTGTATCTGCGGATTTCAAAATAACTCATTAACAATTTTTATTTCTGGTTCAAGTAACAAGAACATGTAACAAAGTATTCCAATTTAACTAAATCTATATTACCCTCATTTAACTTCTAAAAAATATGCAACTTTTAAGAAAAATGTTACTTACATATGGATTGATAACAGTAATACTCATAGTCCCTGTTAACTTGAGTCATTTTGAGGAAATTTTTGCACAAAGAGAACACTTCCAGTTTGGAGGTCAAGGAGGTCAGCTAGGTCAAGGAGGTCAGCTAGGTCAAGGAGGTCAGCTAGGTCAAGGAGGTCAGCTAGGTCAAGGAGGTCAGCTAGGTCAAGGAGGTCAGCTAGGTCAAGAAGACCGCAACAATATTCAACAATCAGGCGGAGCTGGATGTCAAACAGAGGCCAAGAATGCAGGGGCCAAGAACGTGGGTGGAGCTGGATGTCAAACAGAGGCCAAGAATGCAGGGGCCAAGAACGTGGGTGGAGCTGGATGTCAAACAGAGGCCAAGAATACGATAGGTACTGAATGTAGAATAGGCTCAACCGATATAACCAATACTCAAGACAGTACTAATAACGTAGTAGTAACTAATCCCGCATCATCCTCAGATTCATCATCCTCAGATTCATCATCCTCAGATTCATCATCCTCAGATTCATCATTAGAAGGGAAAACCTATATCATTCATGGTCAAACAACAAATTCAGGCGGTAGTCCTTATTCATCAACGGCCTCATGTCATAGCAACGATTCTATTCTAGGTGGCGGTTACATATACAAAATAATTGAAGGAAATGTGATTGCTATCTCGGCCATTCCCGATAGCGTGTCATCGTTTACAACTACGATTGAATCAGATTCGAACTCAGATTCTTCACTATCCGTACAAAGTTATGCGATCTGCTATGACAATCCTTAATTTTTTTGCTAAGTAGAAAGCAACGATTTCCATATTAACCCGAGCAAACGTATGAATATCACAGTTATTTTATAGCCTCTTAAATCAAGATTTGGACACTAGTATTATAGCCATTAATTAAATAGATAAATTATTTAACAATCGTATGAAGTACCCATAATCTAATGGAAAAGTTCCAGAAATTGGCATTGATACTTTCTGTTCCTATCATAATTGGAACCGCAGTAATAATAGGATTTATTGCACCTTCTGCATATCTCGATTTGTGCAAAATTAAAGTCAACGAAATATCGAACCAAATCTATATCATGGAAGGCGGAAAAGAAGAATTCCTTAGATCATTGAACCAAGGAAATCTGTCAAATGAAGTTCAGAAAGAACTTCGAAACTTGGATTCTGTTATTGCACAATGTCCAGAATTAGGATCATCTGCTATCAACGACTCACAATTTGCCCTTTCTGAAAAATGGAATAATAATAATAGTAATTTGGTAATTCAGGTTTAGATTTTCCAGTATGTTCACTAATTGGCAAACTAGTCAACGCATTTATACATTTATACCCGGAAAAAACAACAAATAAGCCCCAAAACGTGTCATCCTTCATAGCAATAATTTACTCTAGTTAAATTCGCTAAAAGATTCTTCCGTGAACAAGCCACTTGAACAAGAATTTGAGATAATGTCCTTCATCTATCAATTGGTTGAAATAAGATTATTTGAATGATATTACGTATTGAAACACTTGAAAATGTTCTTATCGCAATAATGTTTACTTGTAGTTGTTAGATAACACATTATAAAATAATAAGGTCGAATGCTAATTGGAGAATATCAGTATTGTTGGTAAGGATTATCTCTCATCATCATTAACCATAACCAGCAACCATCATAATTTGACTATACATATAATTTATTGCGAATTTTAGGAAATTGGATGAAACAATTTGGTCTGTATGATGAAGGTAAAGAATTCAACATACAATCAAACTATATTGAATATAAATATATTGTTAATCGAAGTATTATTATAAGATTCGACCTATATTTAGTCATGTGAAGAAGAAATTTACACTTACTTCTTTTCGATTATTATGCGTATTATCTATTACGGTTGTAATTATTTGTATTAATTTGGATGCCAAAGCGTCTACTCATCAATTAGCTTTTGCTCACAACTTCCCATCGAATAATTACGCTAAATTAATTGCATCTATGGATCAATTTCAAACGGAATCAAATCTGGTCAAAGGTAATCTGATAGCCAATGATACGACAATGGCACTAAAACATGCAAACGAAGCAAACAGCATCTTTTATTGGGACCTGTTAGTCGAAATCGTGAAACAAGATAAACAAGTTGGTGATGATCTTAAAGTAGCGGTAGGAGAGTTAAGAAATCTTACATCTTTGTATGCAAACGGTAGTATGAACACGACTGCTGTAGAAAAGCAAAAAGCACTTCAAAGAGTGGATGAAATAACTAAAAATATTAACAATAACATCGAAAAGATTATTTCAAATACTGCAACTTTAAAACAATCCGAGGAATCCAACTTTATGAATGTAGTGACAGGATTTTTTTCTAATTTAATTAGTGGGAACCAGGGTACCAATAGTGGCAATGATGGATCTATTCATCCAATAAGGTTTGCCGAATTGTTAGATAGCGTACTTAGAAATTATGGAGACGCTTTTGCCGTCAATTTTGACATGACAGACATGACTAACATGGCATTGAATAACAATAACTCTAACACAATGGATCACAGCATGATGAATATGTCTAATGGGAATTCTCAAGATGAAGGTAACAATGAACACATTAAAAACATGGCAAACTATCAAAGCGCAAATGGGTCTGCACATAAACTGCTCGATATATTTAATGAGGAATTACAGCCAATAATAACATCAAAAAATGATTCCTCCAATCTAAGTAGCAATCTTGAAAATGGAATTGCAAATCTTATAAATTCAATTGAAAATAGAGCTGCACCTACAGAGATAATGACCATAGTTCATTCACAGATTCATCCTAGTTTAGTTGAAGCATTCGATTTACAAATTCTTTCCACATCGTAAATCATGACTTTATCACCATGAATCTGGTCAACACCGTCGCGTTTCGTATCCGTAAATGATTGCTTTTGCTATTAGATAAGGTTAAATAATCTTGGGAAAAATAAATTTATGATGCCATCTGCTTGCTCGATTATGGTAGTAGATGATGAAGGTGAGCTGGCTACATTGTTCAAGACATTTTTAGACCAGGAGGGTCATATTGCTTTTTCTTTTACCGATCCCACTTTAGCTTTAGAATATTTTAAACAGACGCCAGATAAACACTCTCTAATCATTACTGATTTAAGAATGCCTAGTCTATCTGGTTTGCAACTCGCAAGAAAAATAAGAGAATTGAATACGAATGTAAAGATATTCTTAATGACAGCATTCGAAACTAAGGATTTAGAGAACCGACCTGAATACAAGGATGCAAGAATTGACAGGTTGATTCAAAAACCTATTCGGTTTTCCGATCTTAGGCTATTAGTAAATGAAGCATTGAATTTGTAACAACAGCATTTTGGACTTGTGTGAAACGAGAGGCACTCGAATTCATAAAGTTTGCATAATAACCCAAAAATTTTCATATTGTTTCTTGGAGTTATTCCAAATCTTTTTTCATTTTGGAAAGTACATCTAGAGCCTCGAATGAATATTTGCGTATCCACCGGTCATGAATTTCTTTTATTGGAAGAAGATTAATGTAATTCCATCTATGCTTTCCCTGATGTTTAATGATAATCAGGTCGGCTTTTTCTAACACGTCTAAATGCTGCATTACGGTACACCGATCAAGTTCACTTAATAAACTACACAGCTGAGATGTGGTCTTTGGATTATCCTTGATCGAATCCAGGATTGCACGTCGAGTAGAATTACCTAGTGCCTTTAGAATGTGATCATACTCACTCTCAGTGTACATGTTATATTTATATAACATTTACTACTAATAACCTTATAAGAGTGTATAAGTATGGTTTTAAAATTCACCGTACAGGCAAAAATAAGAAAACCAATTGATGAAGTCTTTGACGCCGTTTATAATCCAAAGAAACTAAGTAAATATTTCACTACTGGTGGTTCTAGTGGATCCTTAGACGAAGGAAATGAAGTAATGTGGGATTTTCATGACTATCCGGGATCTTTCCCAATCTATGTTATTCGATCAATAAAAAACCAAAAGATAGAATTTGAGTGGGCCAGTGCAGTAGAAACTAACAGATTGAGAGTTGAGATCACTTTTGAAAGTATAGGAGAAGACTCTACATTGATAAAAATTTCAGAGTCAGGATGGACAAGTACCGATCAAGCTTCACTGGACGAATCCTATAGTAATTGTCAAGGTTGGACACAAATGCTTTGTAGTTTAAAGACATATCTAGAATATGACAAAAACTTGAGAGAATTCTATTACTGAAATTCAACCTTTTTGTTCGTTTTCCAATGAATTCATAGGAAAGGTCTCGGAAATGAGACTAGAGACTAGTCCTCGTATTAGTATGTAAATAACACATTAGTTTGACCCATACAAATATCAAGATTTGATAAGAATATCCGTTATTCAGTGACAAAAAATAAGAATGAATTGTAGTCGTTATTTAGCTGCAAAGATCTGGAATTTCTACACAGATAAGGTGTTGAGTTCCGTAGATGGGTGTAGATCCAAAGTGATCATTAGTCATGTTGCCATCAACACTAATCACTATTGCACTGTTATCCAGCAGGCTTATTTGAGTCGGCACATTTGCAACGGGTCCATCTTTTAATGTCACTGTAGTAGTTCCGTTAAAGATTGTAGAGTTTGAATTGCTATCAACAACCGGGTCTCCCGTTAGTTTCAAATCATATATTGAATGAGTATGCTCAGCTGATCCATCAATCTTAGTCATATAAAATGTGGTATTCAAAGCTGGAGATGAAGAATTGAAATCAGTGAATTTGTACACTCCTCCCAATATCCAAGCAGGTTCTGTAGTATTCCCATTATTTGATGTACTTGTAATAGAACCCTTTAAGACATTCAAATCTGGATTTGATGGATTTTGAGCAAAGACCTGATTCAAATTGATTGCTGCGATCATAGATACAGATACTGTTATCAAAAAAATGCTCTGGAGCATTCTAGTATTTATTTTAATCATCATGATTTATCGAAAAACATAGTATTTAAATCAAATCCAAGTGCGGACATCTAGTGTAACAATGGTTAAAGATCAAGTAACCTTTTACGCCTTACTCTAAAATAGAGATTAGTGGATTTGAGAAAAAATTTATTATCATGAACCTTTTTTAAATATGAGGCGAGTTTTTCATATTCTTAAAAGTAAGCATCTAAAGGAACATTAAATCGAAAAAAGATGTTTTGAATCTATTAAATGATGTCACCAAATATTATATAATGAAATCAATAGTTTTATCAGTAATTATTGGATCATTTCCAATCCATTTGGCGGTGTGATTTATGATTAAACATTTCTTATTTATCAAATATAGTATGATGATTCAAACTTGACATATGAATAATCCAACCCATACGCTAAGCGGAATTCCAAACACAACTGATTCAGAGAGCCATTCTAGTATGTGTCTACGAACAACATTCCAGTACCTAGATGAACAACATATTGTTAAACAGAAATGTCAACATCAAAGCAAAGTTATCAGAGGTCTCAACATGTTTTGAGAAAATCATATGGATAAAAGTGGAACCTAACTGGTTTGATCTCATGCATGGAATATGAATGATCGGTATACTTTTGTTCCCTTATTTACTTTTATACGACGTATTTTCATAACTGTTATGATTAACTCGGAAATAAATTCAGTAAAATTAAATGAAGAACATCATTCTCAGTCAACCGAATTCCGATATTTTTGTTATATAGAGGAGGGAAATTGGATATGCTAGGTGAGAAGACATCTTCAGCAAATATTGCTGTCAAAGATTTGGAAATTGCAAAAAATTTTTATGAAAACACTCTGGGTCTAAAAAGAAAAGAGACCTTTGAAGACGAAGTTATAGTATATAAAAGTGGGAATTCCTCAATTGTTGTTTACAGATCTGAATTTGCAGGAACCAATAAAGCTACATGTGTTACGTGGGCAGTGGGAGATGACATTGAAAAAATTGTCTCAGATCTTAAGAATAAAGGAGTCAGATTTGAACATTATGACATACCCAATGCTATAATAGATGGGGATATACATATTGATGGTAACATGAAAGTTGCGTGGTTTAGAGATCCTGATGGCAATATTCTAAACCTTATAAATCAATAAAGTATTTGATAATGGCATAAAGTACAGAAATTGAAAACCTATAAAAAGCGCTAAATGTGAAGGCGATGAATAATAGAGGAACGACAGGTGTTATCTCCATAATATGCACACATTGGTTGACATCCCGTTTCTATTTCAAATTCTGTTCTTCTTATTAAAAACATTAGTCAATATGCATAACTAAGCAAAAGCGTAATGACTATGTAATTTGCTCGATTCTATATCATACAAACTAAATGGAACTAGCTTACATGTAGCAAAGATGTTATTATTTACAAGAATTTAAGCGGTTAGGTAGAAATAAGAAAGTCTAATAATAATAATAGATTGGAGATCCGATTACCTCAGAATCAACCCATAATTAGAAAAAATAATTTTTTGATATTAGTTGCTTGACTCCTCATCAGTATTTGAAGTTGCATCGTCATCGCCGTTGTCACTGCTGCCACTACTACCATCATCATCGCCATCAGCTGATACGACCGAATTGGCATTTGCCTCAGGGTCATAAATAGGTCTAAAGCAGTCTCTAATTTCATCTTCGCTTGCAAATCCTTTATCGCCCTCTGATTGAGCCAAGCAATTCACAAATTCTTCATATTCACCAGACCCGGAAGTATTATCTTCTTCATCATCGCCTGATTGAGCATACACGGCTACATTCATTAAACTAGGAGATGAGGCTGTCAGTATGAATGCTATTGCTATAACAAAACTGATAGATATTATACTATTTTTATTCATTTTAGATAGTTAATTAACATCATATATAAAACACCTATCAAAATGATTCAAAAATATTTATTGTATTTATATCAATTTACGGTGTAAAAAAAAGAGTATTTTAGAGTTATTCAAATTGGCAGTGTATTTTTATCCGTGATACATGTGTCCTACTAGACAAAACGATGATAGAATTTAGATTTTATTACTTTACCGCATTTATCAGGATCTAGTGGTTAACTATGGGTAAAATTCAAACAACTATTGTTCAATTCAAGTTTCTATTAAATGTCAAAAAATATAGTTAAATGGATGATAGATTAGCCTGTCGCATTTGTGACAGATGTATCATTACTCATCATTGTATTTCCATCCAATCCCATTCCTGTATCGGTTAATTCGGTTGTGTTTGCAACAGGAGCAGGCTCAGAAGTATTCATCGTCATGTTGTCTTGTGCCATGGCTGGCGTTCCTACACCAACTAATAAAGCGGATGCAGCAAACGCGCTTACGATTGCGAATATTAGAATATTGTTCATTATGCAAAAATGATCAACAAGATTTATAATATTCTACCACTATTGCCATGTTATTAAAACAAACTAAATTAGATAAATTTAGATCCAGTGACTAAATTCAGCATGAGCAAGTATTAGGAATTTTTTAAAACAGTGTGGAGGGTAAACTGTTTGATCAACTATCCAGAAATTAACATCAAATTTGTATTGGAATTGTATAATACATAATTGAGTATTCTTTGGCATCAAGAATCAAAATTCAATTCAAGGTATCATATTTATTCTAGGAATCGTAACTTTCTTTAAATATAACTGTTAGTAATAAATTTGCAATGAAAACAATCATTTACTTAGGTTTTGCATTGATATCGATGCTGTTTATAGGATTTGGAGCATCTTTTGAAAATTTGAAGATTTACGAAGCTTCAGCTCAATCCAGCAGTAGTAGTAGTAGTAGTAGTAATGAAGAAAATACACGAGTATTAGCACAATTGGTAACAAATTTAACTCAGGCACAGAACACTGTTTCAAACAATAACTCAGAATTGGCTACGACCCAATTAACTGCTATTATCGGAGAGTTATCTGACATAATTGGAAAAATTACCGCTAAAAACGATGGTCAATATCTTGATACTCATACTCATTTCATTAACCACCATGGACACGCCCATACTGTAACCCATACTCATCCACACCATGCTGACCATCACAGTCACCACGAGAGCTGGACAGAAAAGCACCATATTTTCGATCCCAGTCACTGTAAGCCAGGATTAATGTGCTAATTTTCCTGGTCAATGAAACCTTTTTTTTATTCTAATCGATTTCAAAATAGATAATTTGTTTTTGTATAGTATTTTGGCAACAGATTAAACACATAATTTATTTCTGCTATTATTCATTTTCATATGTGACCGAGTTTCCTCAAAGTTGGTCAATAAATTTGAGCACTTGTATAATATAAGTAACAATATGACAACCATTATCGGGATAAAAACAACTGAGGGAGTTGTACTTGCATCGGATAAAAGAGCTAGCAAGGGTTTTTTTATTGGGTCAAAAATAGTGCAAAAAATTTCTAAAATAGACGATACGCTTGCAATAGCAATAGCTGGTCAGTTATCTGATGCAGAACATTTGATCAAAGTGGCTGCAGCCGAGAGAAAATTATTGGAACTGAGAAGAGGGTTTCCACTGAGTGTTAAAGAGTCATCTAGATTGATTGCAAATCTAGCTTATTCGGGGCTTCGCAGTTATCAGCCATATTATGTAGAATTATTAGTGGCTGGAGTGGATTCCAGTGGACCGCAAGTAAATGTCGCAGATATGAGTGGAGCGATAACAAACGAGGATTTCGCGGCATCAGGATCAGGTGCTCCAATTGCATATGGAGTACTTGAAAGCCTATATGATAAGAGCATTACAAATGATGAAGCAAAAGAGGTTGCAAGAAAGGCAGTTTCCGCATCAATGGAGCGTGATCCGGGCTCAGGTAACGGCATCGATATTCTAGTGATTCCAAAGCTAGTAACTGTTGGTGGCCAAGCAATAGCATAGGAGAGGAATGACAAGACATGACAGAAGACAGTAATTCATCTGGTTCCCAATATGGTTCAGGAAATAGCGGCAGGTATCCATATTATTATGGGCAAGGAGGCAGGCTAGTACTAGTTGATAGCGCTCTAGAGGCAGTCAATAGAGGTTCCACCACTATTGGTATAAAAACTCCAGAATTTGCGTTAATAACAAGCCACATTAAACCAACGTTACCTCTTGTAGATCCAAATGAAAAAATATTTTTTATCGACAAACATATTGGAGCAACAGGTGCAGGTTACATAGCAGATATAGAGCAATTGATAGAAGAAATTAGATTGCAAGCACAAAAGCATAGATTATCCTATGAAAGTCCAATAGATATAAAGTCAATAGCCAAGCATCTTAGCACATACCTGCATAATTACACAATTTATGCAGTAAGGCCCCAAGCTGCTTCTATAATAATTGCGGGTAAAGACGTCACTGGAATTCAATTATATCAGATCGATCCTAGTGGTACCTACCTGAAAGGAAATGGATTTGCAATAGGTCATGCATCTGATACTGCGATAGAGGTACTTCAAAAGGAATACAGCAATGATATCACAATTGATAAAGCTTTAGAACTTGCAAAACAGGCAATTGAAAAGGCTATCGGTGAAAAACCTAGAGTGGAATCAGGAATAGTTACAAAAGAAGGATTTTCAAAATTGAGTTAAATAGTGTTAGCCTATTAAGTAACCTATCTATAATTTTGGATCGAAAATAAAAAATTAATAAAAAAGAATTGACTACTTTCCTTTTTTCACCCTATATTTTATATCGTCCATAAGTACTTGATGATAGGTCTCTTTATTGTTAGGATTTTCCGTCAGATCACTTTTAAATCCTTTTAGTATTTCACCAATAAGTTTATTTGAGTAAGACATTGCTTCAATCTTTTCACTTTTAGTTTCTGCATCCGACTCTACTATAATATATTCTGATACGATTGTTACATTGATCCTGAATAAGTCCCGATCTGAGTATTTATTTCGTACTACCCATTCAAGCCTGTATCCAGTATCCTTCCTGACAAGCCCTAACCATCTTAAATTTCCAAACCACTTGCGAGATATACTATTTACTAGCTGTTCAACATTTACTTTAATAGGGATATACATTTGTAGTAATTGGTTGAATTTTCTTTGTTTTTTTGACTTGTTTGTATCTTCTAATGCGATCTCCTCCTCGTCAAATAGATTGACTGTTGAATTTTCAATCAAAGAGAGAATTGATGACGCCGTCATTTGATTTAGACTATATCCAGCCGGTGATTTCTCTATGAAATCCAGCTCCACCAGTCGGCGCAATGATCTCGCAAGAGTTTGTTGATGAACATTTAACTTTCTTTCCAATGCTTTAAAAGAATAGGTTGACCACGGCTGTTCAGTCAATAACCACAGAATTTTCCTATCAAGACTATGAAGATCCTTGATGGATAAAACATAATCATCTCGAGTATAACTATCCTTAATTAATCGAGAGTTTAAGTTTTGAGAATCATCTCTTGCAATTGTCGATTGTATCTGATTAGTTTTGCCAAGAATTGCATCGCGGATTGAAATAACATTTGATATCATTGGAATTGTATCTTCAATAGTAACAAAATGTTCCGGTACGAGTAAGGTAAGAGATTGCATACTATAATTCAGTCCTTGCCTCATAAATCGGAGGGGTATCTACCAGAGAAAACTCAGAAGACCTTCTATCAATCATCGTGATGTCCTTTTTGCGAAATACTTTCTCCAATTTCACACTATATAAGCAACAAATCCTTTTAAAAACTTTGGTTAGGATCTTGATTTGAAATAACCAAAGAGTAGAGTAGAGTAATACATATACATACACGCTCATTCTCCCTCTCTGTCTCGCTGGATAGTATCTATATTCCTACCATTGAAAGATTAAATCTAAGCTGTTTATCCGTACAATAGCTGTGTTAGATATGTCAAAACAAATAGGAACTATAACGATCAATATATTATATAGTAATAGGTTTATGGATAGATATTTACCAAGTTGATTCATGATAGAGTCGACGAGAATTGGATGGATAATTAATCTGATCAACATCCAAAAGATACAGGATCCTTGGCTACTGGTAGATATCGAAATTAAATCCCCATACTCATCTGAGTGTCTGACGCTTAAAAAGCCAGGATGCAGTAGGTACAGTTACTACAATTATACCTATACACCAGGCAAATGCAAGCCATCCAGAATCTCCCACAGGGGTACCCACTAGCCATGAACGAATTGCCTCTATAACGTGAGTAAGTGGTTGGTTTTCAGCAAACAATCTAAGCGCATAAGGCATTGTTTCGGTGGGAACAAAAGCACTACTAACAAAGGTCAGAGGAAAAATAACTATAAAACCTGTCCACTGGGCTGCTTCTATACTCTTTACTATTAACCCCATAACTGCTGATATCCATGAAATGGCCAGTGAAAAGAGGGCGGCCAAGATAAAAATTAGTATCCAATCAATAACACCTGCAACTGGTTCAAATCCAACTAAAAAACTCACCCCGATTACGATTAATCCAGTCATCATGTTTCTGACAAGGTCAGCACCTACGTGACCTATTAATAGTGCCGATCTCGATATTGGAAGGGATTTGAACCTGTTAACTATGCCTCTTTGTAAATCTATAGCCAAATTCATTGTCGTATAATTAGCTCCAAAGGCAAGCATTTGAACAAAGATACCAGCTACTAAAAAATTGACATAGCTTATACTTCCTGTATCTATTGCACCTCCAAAAACATATCTAAATAGCAAAAAAAACATAATTGGAAAGAGAGCCACTGAGAAAAGCTGATCCAAATTTCTTGTAATGTGTCTAATACTGCGTTTTGCCAATACCCAAGAGTCGCTAATTAGCCAGAACAATCTTGAATGTGATTCTGGTTTGACATCATTATTTATGAAACGTGTTGTCAATGAATCATCACCCCGTCTTCCTTGCTGCCGGCATCCTCAGTGTTTGTCATATGACCAGTCAAAGTAAGGAAAACGTCATCCATAGTCGGACTATGGAATGAAATATTTTCGACTTCAATTTTAGCTTCATCTAATTGACTAAGAACCTGTTTTAATTGATGTACTCCGCCCTTGGTTGCAAAACTAAGTTTTTTGGAAGATTTCTCAATACGTAGATTTTCCTCCTGAATTATAGTAGCAGCACGTTCAAAATCTTCTTCATTTATAACTGTTATTTCCAATCTCTCAGAGCCTACTAGTAATTTTAGCTCTTCTGAAGTTCCTTCTGCTATAATCTTTCCTCCATTCATCACTATAATCTTATTTGCCAAATGATCGGCTTCGTCCATATCTTGGGTCGTAAGAAGCACTGTTGTTCCACCAGACACAAGATGTTTAACTATATCCCACATTATCAACCGGCTTTGTGGATCAAGACCGGTAGTAGGTTCGTCCAGAAAGAGAATCGGAGGAGAAGCAATCAAGCTGACGGCCAAGTCCAGACGACGACGCATTCCTCCCGAATATGTCTTTACAGCCCGGTTAGATGCATGTACCAAATCAAATAATTCTAGTAACTCATCAGTTCTGCGACCAATATCTTTGTGACTTAATCGATAAAGCCTACCAATCATTTGTAGATTTTCCCTAGCGGTCAGATATTCGTCGAGTGCGGCATATTGCCCAGTTAATCCAATTAAACTTCTGACCTTATTTACTTGTTTCACTACATCAAAATTGTTGATCTTAATGCTACCGCTGTCTGGTAGTAACAACGTGCTGAGAATATGAACCGTAGTAGTTTTTCCCGCACCGTTTGGTCCCAAAAGGGCCAGAACGGTCCCTTTTTGAATATCAAAATCAATGCCATCGAGGACTGTCACATTTTTAAATGATTTTCTTAAACCCTTTACAGATACAGCGACATCATCAGCTCCAGTGGTACCCGATAACATTTGCTCGTTAACATCCTTCTTAGATTTGTTATTCATTTTTCCAAACCGTGTAATCAAATATGCACTTTCAAAGAGCAAACAAGTTTTTTGAAGAAATAAGGAATTTGATTATTCACAAATGAAAAAGAAATATCAAGATCATCAATAGTTAATCCTGTAGTATGATTTAATCGTGCCATTCATATACTGTAATGGTTTGATATAAAAATCATTAAGGGATAAAAAGTATATCAGCCATTTCACAATTCTAGAACCCAGTTTATACCCGTCGTATGAGTGGGGGCAGGACAAACCTTTTAAAAATATGACATATATTGTATAATAGTAACACAAAATGCTAATAGATAATGAAAGTTTTGTCGTTTCATGCTAATTATCAAATATTCTATAAATTTTAGAAATAGTCGAAGTTATATTACAACCAGCTAGTTGATGGTACTCCGTTTGAATACAATCAAAATATAAGGATTTTCAAACTACAAGAAAATATCTATTAAATTATTTTTATCTTCATATAAGATGACAATCAATATATATATTAGTAAGTACTAATGTTAGGGATGAATTTTTACAATAATTTCTTAAACAAGAAAAGATATTTTACAAAAATTACTCTTGTATTTGGATTTACGACGCTGTTCCTTGCGACAATAGCATTAACTATAAATAATCATTCCAATGTCGAAGCACAACAAACAGACTCCAAAACAGGAATATTCAATCATACTCAAACCGATTTTACCGGTAATACTAGTTGGATAAATTCAGGAAATTGGTCAATTAATGCTTTGAACAGCTCTAATCCTAGTTTCACTGCTGTAATAGAAATGTCAAAGCCAAATGGGAGCGCAGGACACAAACATGAAATAAGTAATTTCAATCTTACCCAAGCACCGATAGTCGATGGCGAGGTCATAAATCTAAACGGTACATCAACAATTACCATGAGAAATGGACCTGTTACTAATTTAACAACTATTATAGCATTGTATAATGAATCTATTGACGTGTACTTTGATCCTGAAAGAATAGATAATCACTTTGAAAATCAATCAATATCCGGGATACAAAAATAGATAATGCCAATGAAAGATTGATATAAATATTTTAAATATGTGATTATATCTTATTAATTTGAATTTCTTTTATTACTATAAATTAGATTCGTTTAGCTCTGACCAGCGGCATCTGAAAACGTTTTTAAATTTATCTCTCTTTGATCTAGAAATAATAAGATACGGTGAGCGAACTAATCTGCACAATAACAACTAATCGATAAATCGTCGAAAACGATAATCCGCGCTCTGGATATCAGTACTTACGTTAATTGAACTATAATTGCCTCCAAATTCTTCTTCAAAGTATGCAAAGTATGCAATGTAGTCACTCCATGACCGAGGGTCATGTTTAGACAACTTTTTTACGACACTGACTTTTGCGTATAAATTAGATTTCATCGCTTGAGGAGTCATCTTCATCGCTTGAGGAGTCATCTTCATCGCTTGAGGAGTCATCTTCATCGCTTGAGGAGTCATCAGACAATGATGAACCTGTCTCACCTTCATTTACGATCACTTCCCCCACCATCGTAGGATGATATATACAGTAATACGGGAATTCACCAGGTACGACAAAAGTAAGAGTATAAAATTGATTGGGAATTATTGCGTCAGAATCAAACAAGCTACCTTCATCAAGATCTCCATCTCGTCCTGAAGTTACTGTATGAGAAATAGTATCCCCATTGTACCAAGTCACAGTCTGACCCACTTGAATTTCTATTGGATTGGGTGAATAAGAATCGTCACCATCTATTCCTAGTATTACTGCAGAGACAGACTGGTTACGTATTGACTCTTGCTCCGCAGACACAGCAACAGGAGGTTGAGGTTTGACGCTATCAGTTATAGGCAATATTCGAAACAAGGAGCCAGTATAACTCAATACATATAGGTAACCATCAGGACCAACTTGAAGATCGGTAATGCCACCAAAACCTTGTCCAAATATTAGAGGTTGATTCTCCTTCGCATCTTCGATATGATTATCTTGTAGTGCTTCGATATCGCCCACATAAGTGTCGTTTATAAAAATTGCATCGCGCTCTTCATTGAGTGTAAATCTGTACAATAAACCATTGTTAATATCCCCTACAAACATGTTGTTTGCATATTCATCGCCCAATCTGTGTGAATTCAGAAATTTCAAAGCAGTCAAGCCAACGGGTGTTTCCCACACAAACTTTGGATCAGCATATTGGCTACTTCCAAAAGACACTAAATCACTTTCAGTAGTTCCATGGCCCAATATATCATCGTCTACAAAGCCTTGAATTTGCCACCAACCACTGTTAAAACCGGGAAAAACTAGATTAATTTCATCTCCTCCTGTTGGCCCATTTTCGGTATCCCATAGATTACCCGTTAAAGGATCGAAATCCATTCCAAAGCTATTGCGTATACCCATTGCATAGTAAACATTCAATGGTAGGCCTTCACCAAAAATAGGATTTTCGGGATCGACAATTCCACCATCTTGGGTAACCCTTAGTACTCCGCCCAAACCATTTGGTGCAGGACCCAAAAGAATATTTTGAGATTGGGTTCTGTGTCCTCCCACTTCTCCAACCATAAAATACACGTTATCATCTGGGCCAATACGGATTTTACCACCGTTATGTTCTCCTCTACCATTTGGTGGAATGGCAGTTAAATCTAACAACAGCACAGGATTAATCAGCCTACCATCAACAAACTCATATCGATATAGCCTGTTACCCAATGGATCGACAAACCTTTCAATATCACTGCCGTCAACGCCATCACCTGATTCAGTATATGAAAGAAAAACGTAGGTTTTTCCGTCGGGTTGTTTTGCTATGGCAATTCCTAATAATCCCCTCTCTATGGCACTTGCTACAGGCACATCAAGCACAGGTTGCGGGGATAAGAACCCATTTGTGATCCGCTTTACCTGGCCTGTGGTTTTTTCAGTTACAAGTATATCATTAGGGCCAAGAAACGCCATGCTGGTAGGAAATTCTAAATCATCAACTATTCTTTCTACAGTAAGACTATCGTCATTTACAGTTGGTCCTGCTGGTGATAAAGGCGCTTTTGCATATGCACCAAAGGAAAATTGAATGGAAGAAGAAGTAATAGAGGAAATCAAGATTAAAGATATCGCAAAAAATGCTATCAAAGGTTTGTGTCTGCTAATCATCAGGCGGTCTAATAATAATAAGAAATATTTTAATTTAATTAAGGTTTCGTATATATAAACGCGAAATCAGCCATGTGCAGAAAAGTTGTTAAATCGTTCTAATCTCTATAATCTCAGGATTTTAACATAACATAAAACTAGTATCGGAACAATAATTTATCACAAAGCTCCAGCTGCAAGTTATTATGAGTGGACAGCAAGAATTCACCAAAAAGGTGAATTTAAGTAAGAATGATTTTCAAATTGGAATATAATTATAAAAGTCCTCAGAATAGTTTTGGATTCGCTTATTGCTGAATCATTTAATTGGTCTTCTTTAATCTTATTTATCATGACAAAAAAGAAAAATGCAAATAATGTAATTTGAAAAGATTTTATCATTTTTTCCGCATTGATATATGAGTGTGAAATCACGGCAGGTTGATTAAACTCATCCATCTAGTGAGGAGATCTTGATTTGATATAAAGAGCTCAAAAAATAACAAGTAATTACAATCAAGCCTTTGGAGAGATATAACCCGATAGGAGCGACTAAGCAAGCAACCAAACGAAAAAATAGAGAAAAGAAATGGATCAAAAGTCACTAAATCAATTCTTTTTCAAAAAATAAATCTCATTTTGACCTGTAACCGTTAATCCGGTATGTGGACCCCCACCAACAGCAAAAATTCTGTCATCAATGGAAACAACGCCTAACCCATGTCTAGCAGTAGGCATAGGCGATTCTAGAGACCACGTATTAGTTTCTGGATCATATCGTTCATTATTATTGAATGTGCCTTGGTTTTGTTCTCCGCCTAAAACATAGATGGAACCATTCAAAAAAGTTGCGCCAATACCGCTTCTTTTTGATGGCATAGGATTATAATCCGTAGTCCATTTATCAAATTTAGGATCGTATTTTTCTACTATGTCGACATTCACCAAGGATCCAGCAGTTCTTCCTCCGATCACATAAATTTCCCCATCAACAGCTGCTGAAGCAGCATGATGGCGAGCAGTGGGCATTGACGCAAGAACGGTCCAATTTTCTGTTTTTGGATCATATGTTTCTACATTTGACAAAGAATTATCATAACTATCTCCTCCAATGACATACAATTTACCATCAACAAAATCCGAAACGGGAGAACCTCTTGCAGTGGGCATGGAAGGACCAGTAGTCCAGTTATTGGTATTTGAGTCATATACAAACAATTTGTTACTTGGAATCCAGTCTCCGGTATATCCACCTATAACGTAAATCCTATTACCATCTGTAGCTGATGAGGCATGATGTAACGGAATGGGCAATGGTTTACTATTCTTGTCCCAAGAATTACTAGATATATTATATCTCTCAACTAAATTCGTAATTTTACCATCTACAGTAAAGCCACCAATGACATATAAAGTGTCGTTCAAATATTCGGCTGTAACCTCAGTTCTTGGATTAGGCAGAGGCGATCCTACCATCCAAGTTCCATTTGCACCACGTTCTTGAGCCATCACATTGGTATGAACACTTGTTACCAATAAAAGTGATATTCCAAAACATATAAGACCGAAAGCAAAGGCCAAGCCATAAGGATTTTTACTCATACACATGCAATCCATGCAAAACAAATATAAAAGAAATGACAATCCTCAAAAAAGATAACATGTATTTAAAAGTATGATCTGGATAAGTTAATGGTTATCAAGTTTAGCTTATCAAATATTGTAACCACTATCAATATTTGAACCAATCCAGCTTACGACTAAATAATACTAGTAAATAACATTTGACTATGCTGACTAATGACATTTTATTTTATTAGTCAATGTTACTATACCATTTAACTATAAATTGAGGTAACACCTAACGAATTCGTATTAAATTCTAATATCTATAAGTAATTACAACATGATATTATTGTTACTAGTGTAGGCATCATAACTGATAAACATTTCAATGAAAGTTAACACTATATAAACTCAATTACATTCATCAATAACGTCCTAACAAATCAATAAACATAGATAAAAATCTCAATTTAAAGAAATTGAAATAGCAAAGGTTAAATAAATGCATCGTTCATTTTTTGAAACTCATGTACATGTTATTAAATCATCATGCATATAGGAATTAAGATAGATGAGGCTAGACTTTCCACCAAAACATACTGAAACAATCGGTGCAGTAAAGATTCACTCACTTCAGAAGATATATGAAATAGATTCGGGATATAATGTAAATTCCAAAATACAACAAAACAACAATTCTACCACAGCATTTGACAACAGAAAGCTCTCAAAGAAATGTGCAAATATGGCAATAGTAATTCCAGTAAAAAACGAAAAATTGAGTCTATTGGAAGGCGTTTTGAGTGGTATTCCAAATGAATGTCTGATTATTATTGTGTCAAATAGCCAAAGGACTCCAGTGGACAGGTATGCCATGGAAGTAGAAATGGTCAAGCAATTTTCGCAGTTTTCTAATAAAAAGATATCCATCATACATCAAAGAGATCCAAATCTTAGTAGAATATTTCACAAGATAAATTACACTTCAATTCTAGACCAACATAGTCAAGTTCGACGCGGTAAGGCAGAGGGAATGGTTATTGGCATTCTGCTAGCAAAAATACAAGGAAAAAAATATGTGGGATTTATTGATAGTGATAATTATTTTCCTGGAGCGGTAAATGAGTATGTAAAAATATTCGCTTCAGGTTTTGCGATGGCAGAATCATGTTTGAGTAACGTAAGAGTATGCTGGCGTTCAAAACCGAAAATTGCAAATAACAAAGTTTATTTCCCCCGATGGGGACGTGTCTCTGAGCATAGTAACAAGTACCTGAACGATTTGATTTCTTACATTACTGGTTATGAAACAGACATAATAACAACAGGAAACGCAGGAGAACATGCACTCTCAATGTCCCTTGCAGAAAATATGGAGTTTGCAAGTGGATATTCAGTAGAACCTTACGAACTAGTTAATATACTAGAAAATTTTGGAGGAATAATAAAAGGCTCTAAAAGTGCCCACAAGGATAACGTAGAAATATTTCAAATAGAGACTAGGAATCCTCACTTTCATGAGGACAAGGGCGACGATCATGTCACGAGTATGCTTCAAGAATCGCTGAGCGCAATCAATAATAGCAAAATTTGTAATACAGATATTACAAGAGATATCAAAAATCATTTACTTGTTTTACAACAAAAAACAAACCAAATTAACTCTAGGATTAATGGAAGTGCCAATAACCACATAATGGACCCTATCAAAATAATTCCAATAGATAAATTCAATGAGCTAGTAATTGATAGTCCAAAATTATTACATCTCTTCAATACCAGTGAATCTTAAACAAGTTATATT
>QCWC01000196.1 GCA_013114705.1 Candidatus Nitrosocosmicus sp.
AAGATTGTGGACAAAGTAAAAGATATCCAAAAGGATACCTTTCTTGTTGCATTCAAGGCAGAACACAATGTTGATTATCACACTCTACTAACAAAATCATGGCAGAAATTGGTAAAGTCTAGAGCGGACATGATAATAGCCAACGATGTAGGATCAGTTGAACCTGTTCTTGGATCTGATTCAAACAAAATACTATCCTTGGATAGGGAGCGTAACTACTGTGATTTTCCATATCAAGAAAAGAATAAAGTAGCAGAAAATATTTTCAAATTAATATTTCTGAAACTTTCTAGCAACAAACTTCAATAAACGACTTAATTATACTAATGACAGTGGGATGATATACCTAATTCGTATCTTTTAAGGATGGGGTATAGCAAAATATCTTTTTGCAGTAAAATTATATAAAGAGCTCAAAACTAAAACAATTATTTGTCTTTAAATAAACTACTTAATCGTGAAAATGGTATTTTAGTAATGCCTGGTGTATATGATGCCTTAACAGCAAAGATTGCAGAACATGTAGGTTTCGAAGCTATTTTTCAAACAGGTTATGGTACTTCTGCCTCACTACTAGCCTTACCTGATTTCGGATTTTTAAGCATAACAGAGACATTAGAGACGGCTCGTAGGATAACTAGGGCTGTCAATATCCCCCTGATTGTAGACGTGGATACGGGCTATGGGAATCCATTGACTGTTGCAAAACTTGTAAACGATCTACAAAGTATTGGCGCTTCTGGGATGTTTCTTGAGGATCAGGTATGGCCTAAAAGATGCGGTCATATGAAGGGAAAGGAAGTCATCGATTCTAATGAGTATGTGCAAAAGCTCAAATCTGCTATCGAAGCAAAGAAGGATGATTCAGAATTTTTGATTGTGGCAAGGACAGATGCTGCCGCTCCTTTAGGTCTAGACGAAGCTATTAGACGAGGCAAATTATACAAGCAGATAGGTGCCGACATTGTATTTGTTGAAGCACCTCATTCCATTGAAGATCTGAAAAAAGTTTCTGAACAGATAGACGCTCCATTAGTCGCTAACATGATAGAAGAGGGAGTTACTCCTAACTTAACCTCTTCTGAATTGTTGGAACTTGGTTATAAAATCGCATTATTTCCACTTTCAGGATTATATTCCTCCACTTATGCGATTTACCATACTTTTGATACCCTAAAACGGACCGGTACTACGAAATCAATTAAAGAGAAAATGATGAAATTCAGGGAATTCAATGAGCTGGTAGAGCTCGATAAATACATGGAAATGGAAAATAAATATGCTTGAATATTTGATAAAGGGGTTTTCAAAGATGATTGAATTTTTCATTGAATAAATTTCTCTTTTCTACTTTAGTCGTTTTTTCTATCGGTTGCGTAATTCGTGCCGTTCCTACCTATATAAATTATCCTTATCCAATTGGGTATGACTCTATTAATTATTATTTACCGTTTTTATATAATTTTTCTAATAATGGGATTAATTGGACGACTTCCTATCCTGTCTATTTATTCATCGTTTCTTTCTTCTCTAAATTATTTTTGATAGATCCATATACCTTCTTCAATTTTATTAATATTACTCTATACGGATTATTCGGTGTTTCTATTCAGCTCGTATTTACCCGATTGATGAAAATATCCCTACTTCAAAGTATATTGTTTAGTATATTCGTTTTAGTACAGCTATGCGCTTTGCGCATGTCATGGGATCTATACAGAGATCTTCTTTCCATGATTTTTCTAAATTTATGCCTGTTACTGATCAATACCATCTCTAAAAATTTCAAAAGTAACTATCAATTAATACTATCTTACACTTCGATATTTTGTCTAATATTGATCACGGTGTTTTCTGATCGTATGATTTCAGTTCTCCTTCTTACTACAATATTCGTATACGCACTCTTAATTAGAAATAGATATTTGGTCTTGGTCACTTTATCATTTCTGGTTTTATTTGTAGCATATTTGATTAATTTTGATGATGTCTCAGTCTTTTCCATGAAATCGGATCTTATACAAACCCTTGTCAACCCAACATATGATCTAAATTCATACTCTATTACCAACATCCTCACACTATTTGCCTCCTTGTATGGAATTCTTCTACCTTTTTTCATATATGGTTATTTAAAAAATCGATCTGAATTCATGCTTCTAAAAGTCCCAACTACGATTGCATTGGTTTGTTCATTTAGTTGGGTAATAGTTCCCAATTATGAATACCTAGTTCCCGAGCGCTGGGTTATAGTGTCTGGCATTTTTGTTTCAATCTTTGCTGTTTATGGCTTCTCTCTAATGAATGCATCAATAAAATCAAAACAAATAAAGATGATTATTTTTGCAGTATTTTTTTCTTTTTTTATTATTTACGGATTGTTTTTTGCAATTGCTCCATATGGAACAATTGTTACGATACCGGGTTATTTCCATGATCTCACACAATTTATTATGCCAATTTCCATGTCTATGAATTCATTAGACATAAATCAAAATAAGGACCTCGTTCATGTAATCGAATGGATAAATGAAAACACAGCTGGAAATTCAATTGTTATCGGATCAATCCATTGGAGAGGATGGTTCTCTCTTTTCTTGGACCCAACTAATGACTTCAAGTACGAAGAAAGTATATTAAATATCTCTAACTTCAAAAATAATTCACTCTTTAAAACACATGGCCCAGGACTGTGCAATTCTAAAACTAGTAGTCAAGATTCGAGATGGCCACATATAATACTGGTATCAAGCAGTGAAAAAGCCTTTGAAAACGTTTCGATATTCCAGGTTTATGGATCAGGACAGTTTAAGGTTTATAACATTAGTAAAATACTTTGCAAGTATCAATAATTTTATTTAGAATTATTTCCTATTTTATTTTAAGAAGGGATTTTATCTTGTTAATCTGATTCTGTCTCAGATACTTTCTAATTTCTTCGGGATACATACTGTCGTAACCTGTTTCCTTCGGTTTATAGAAAATATAATGGTAAACCATATACAAAGCACCCATTCTTCCTATTGGTTTACCACTCAGAAAATATTTAAAAAACCTTCCAAATGCAAATATCGGGTGATATCCTAGTGTTCTCATACTTGCACCAAATTCATAAAAGTGATGATCTTGACCTAGTTGGCGTGTATGTTCAAATCTAGCTTCTTCAAGAATTTTGTATCCCATCTTGGTTTTTAAGGCTGTAATTAAAATGACTGATTCATAACCCATTTTTTCTGGATAAAGATGATGGACATTGTCAAAAAATGAATTTCGAACAAACCTGCCTGCCCCATGGGGTTTTTCGTATTTGTTCTCATCATAACGTCCTGAAACAATTGCTAGATTTTGATTATTGTCCATCAGCGAAATAATCTTTTTTGCATAATCCGATTCATAAATCGTATCATCAGTTGCTATCATGTGATAATCAGTTGATTTTAGATTATGTTCTCTAGAATACTCTATTGCCTTATTCCAATTTCTAACAATTCGAGTAACATCGTAACCCATATCCGGGTTTGTTATAACATATAAATTCTGGATTTTTATAGTCATCTGTTTTAGTATGTCCGGAGTCTTATCAGTTGATCCATCATCGATTGTTATTATATATTCGGGTCTTATAGTTTGATTATGTAATGATAGAATTGCCTTTTCAATCGTCCTTTCTGAATTTCTGCACGTAACAATTACATAATAATTACCCATATATTAAAAAAAAATGGTAATGATATAAGGCTTTTGCGAGATACCTGATGCTAAACTACCATTGATATCTGTAAATACTGTCTGCCCTCCTTAATCCAATAGCCTACTCTATTATTAGGCCTGTTTGTAAGCTTCAAAGATATTATTTTCATAATTTTCCCACAATAAATTGCTACGGGCAAATTCGTATGTCTTTACCCGTTTATGGTACAAATCCTCCATATCCTCAAATAGGTATCGTAATTTGGCTTGAAGATCGGTATAGTCGGTGAACGCAATACAATTATCTTGCAATGTATCAAAAACAGGGATAAAGCCGTTAGAGGAAATAACAAACAGTCCCGCGTGAGCATATTCATAGGCCTTGTTAGGACTAATAAATACATGAGACCAGTGGGGACGAAACGGGACAATTCCGATAGAATGTTTTTGCATCTGTTTGTACATTTCTGTTCTGCTCAAAAATCCCAAATACTGAACGTTGGGTGTGGAACTTTTGTTGTTACTCCAACCTAGGATAAATAATTCCCCGATATCCATGTTACTAAATAAATCTATAAATCCTTCCAGATTCCGATGGGCTGATTTTACAGCTCCTGTGGGTTCTACACCTGCATATACTGACGATTTACCGTGATGAAATTCTGGCTTTGGGACCCAATTCACTTCATCTCGCAAGGGAAAATTCGGCACGACGTAGATTTTCTTGCCCATCTT
>QCWC01000197.1 GCA_013114705.1 Candidatus Nitrosocosmicus sp.
CATCATTACAACAAATGGTATTTGATTAGTCGCTAAGATGGCATTCTGATAATACATACAATTTGAGCTAAACAATAACCTATTTGGGTTCACGGTAACTCAATATAGCAAGTATATTTAGACAACTTTACATAAATTTTGCAATTAAATTGCCAATTTAAATAAAAATTACAAAGGAATTGCGCATATACATATATTGAGTAATACTGGTAATAGTTGAAAGAGTCACCACAATAATGGCTTTGCGTAAAGTCAAACATTCAGAGTTTTGGAGTAATTCTTTATCGGAACTAGAACATAAACTTCAAACATCACCAAAAAAGGGTTTGACATCTCAAGATGCAGAAAGTCGATTATTGTTTTATGGAAAGAATTCTGTGAAGAAGCATAAAAAAAGCCACAATCTATTATCATTGTGGGTCTCTCAATTCAAAAGCCCGATTATTATAATTTTTATATTTACGTCAGTATTATCATTTTTTCTAGGTCAGCCAGAAGATGCATTATTGATCATTGTAATCGTGATTGTAAGCGGATTTTTGGGGTTTTGGCAAGAGAGAGGAGCACTTTATGCCATAGATAAATTGCAAGATTTGGTACAGTCAAAAACTACCGTTATACGTGACGGAAGTAATGTAATAACACCTTCAGAAAAAATAGTCCCAGGAGATATAATTATTCTCAAGTCTGGAGACAATATACCCGCTGATTCTATCGTAATTGAATCAAGGGATCTATTTGTAAACGAGGCTACATTGACTGGCGAAAGTTACCCGGTAGAAAAAATCTCTGGTGTTCTCCATAAAGATATACCTTTAAAAGAAAGATCAAATTCTGTTTTTATGGGTACTTTTGTGGTAAGCGGTACTGCAAAGGTAATGGTCGTCAAAACGGGATTTCATACAGAATTGGGCAGAATTTCAAACAAATTAAAGCACAAGAATCCTGAGACAGATTTCGAACATGGTGTAAGAAAATTTGGATACTTTCTTATGGAAATAACCCTGATTTTGGTAATTTCAATCCTAATAATAAATGTTTATTTTGAAAGACCGGTTCTAGAGTCCTTTTTATTTTCCTTGGCTTTAGCAATTGGACTAGCACCACAACTTTTACCAGCAATTATTAGTGTCAACCTTGCACATGGTGCAAAAAGAATGGCTAATGAAAAGGTGATTGTCAAAAGACTTGCAGCAATAGAAAATCTTGGGAGTATGAATATACTATGTTCTGATAAAACAGGGACACTAACTGTTGGTGAAGTAAAATTAAAGTCTGCAATCGATGTTGGTGGAAATGAAGACAATAAGGTTCTGTTATATTCGTATCTTAATTCTAAATTTGAAACAGGATTTACAAATCCGATAGATAAGGCTATCAGAGATTTTTGCACTGACAAATTCGATTTAAAAGACTACCAGAAGGTTGATGAAATTCCCTATGATTTTATACGTAAGAGACTTACCATTCTAGTTTCCATTACAAATAATCATTCAGATATTAAACTAACATGCTCCCATCATCCCAATCGTACTACAACTTTTGTAATGATCACTAAAGGAGCACTTTATAATATTCTTGATAGTTGTTCAAAAGCAGAAATTTATGGTAAAATCGTCGACATATCAAAAGTAAAACAGGACATTCTTCGTAGGTATGAAGAACTAGGAAAACAAGGATTTAGAGTTCTAGGATTATGCTACAAGAATATAATAGATGATAATAAAATGTTAGAAGCACCAAATATACGTATAGACAAGAAAGATGAAACACAAATGACCTTGTTGGGTTTTCTTGTATTCTTTGATCCCATTAAACCGGATTTATTAGAGTCTATATCTAGTTTACGTAAATTAGGTATTTCGGTCAAGATAATCAGTGGAGATAACAAATATGTTGTTTCAAGTTTAGGTAAACAAATTGGCATGCCAATTAATACTACTGCGAGTACTGATTTTGATACTGTTATTCTTACTGGACCAGAATTACATTCTATGAGCCCGGACGCGCTAGTTACTAAAGTCAAGTATGTAGATGTTTTTGCAGAAATAGAGCCGAATCAGAAAGAACAGATAATATTGGCATTGAGAAAATCTGAAGGCAATGTAGTCGGATTTATAGGAGACGGAATTAACGATGCTTCGGCGATTCATGCAGCCGATGTCGGGATATCTGTTGATAACGCTCCTGACGTTACCAAAGAGGCTTCTGATTTTGTACTTTTAGAAAAGGATCTTGGCGTATTAGCAGATGGTGTTAGTGAAGGAAGACGAACTTTTGCGAACACAATGAAATATGTATTCATGGCTACTAGTGCTAATTTTGGTAATATGTTTAGTATGGCAGGAGCATCAATTTTCTTGTCGTTTCTTCCTTTGTTGCCAAAACAGATTTTACTTATGAATCTGTTAACCGATATTCCAGAAATGGCAATATCTACAGATAAAGTTGATAAAGAAATCATCGAAAAGCCGAGACGATGGAATATCAAGTTTATCAGAAAATTTATGTTAGTTTTTGGTTTACTTAGCGCTGTATTTGATTTTATCACTTTTGGGATTCTTATTTTTATATTGAATCCTTCAACTACAGAACAGTTTCGAACAACCTGGTTTATAGAGTCGATAATCTCTGCGTGTTTAATAGTACTGATCGTACGAACTTCAAGACCTATTTTTAAGAGCAAACCAAGCAAATATTTGATATTATCCACGTTGGCCATGATTATCATAGTAACAATTCTGCCGTTTACCGCTGTTGGAAAGATCTTTGGTTTATCTGAAATCCCGATTTTTTATATTGGGATAGTGGGATTAATTGTTTTAACGTATTTAATTTCGGCTGAGGGAATAAAAAGAATATTTTATAAATTAGTAGATCAGGAAGGTTTTTAGCAAGAACAATTGTAAAGAGCGAATTCTCATTATATCATTCACATATGACGCTTATGACTTGTGATTCCTTTTTGTCCATCATCATTACAACATCATTAAAGCCTAACTTTACAGAGATGGTAACTTTGTTTAGTGGTTGTTGATTTTTCCATTATATTTTTCAATTTTTTCCCGGCCAATTTTTGAACCGAAATCGATTCGGTTTCGGTCGAAATTGTGTGAATTTTCTCAGGAGTTTGCAACATGTTACAGAGAAAGCAAGGGAAAATTCAGGTTCCTTCAAAAGCGAATGCAGTGTTATATTATAACAGACTAATAAGACCAGGAAATTGAGATACTGTCGTAAGGTACTCTAATTTTGCTTGCAAAATTCTCAATAATTGAAACTCAAAAAAGAGAAGTAAATGGTGAATACAATCATAGGAAAGAAAGACCAAATATAGTCGCTCTATTTAACTCTATATTTAAAGACCATTTAAATATTGACTTGTGTCGGTCATTATAGATCGGAACAAAAATGAATTTTAGTAATTGGATAAAAAATATCTGTAATAAGTTGAAAAAGGATAACAATACTGGAAACCCTTCATCATCAAGACACAAATAAATCGATAAATGGATAATGATGATATGTAAGTCTAGAAATTCATGGATACAATAGCATTAAGCCATAGCATGTCGTATTTCTTGTGTTGACTAAACCAAATATCCAATCATAAAACCCCGTGATTTAATATTTGGTTCTCAATATTACTTGTAATATATAAGGAACGCAGAAATAACAAGTCCCACAAGGGTTTGATTCTATGAAGAATAAAATCATATCAGCATATTGCAATGGAATCGAATAATTAATAGCATATTTCAAATTTCTTTGATGTAAAATTTATCTAGTCATTCTGATAGGGAGAAAGTACTAAAAAATCTTTGAGACAATATAAAAATAGGTTCAACGGAATATACACATTACTTTATCGTTCCCATTTTGTGGCACCAAAACAACAAGATGGATTTCCATTGGCTTCATAACCAGTTTCATTGATTTTCTGTAAGAGGGTATCGGATTCTATAGATAAAGTCAGGGTCCCATGATATTTGTTCGATCCTTTAGGTATATCAGCATATTCAGCTATTATCGTTCCATTATTTTTGTGAAAGTATCCTTTTAATACGTTGGAAAAAGTCTTTCCATCGTCCGAGCCACTAATACCGAGCCACCATACATCATTGCCTATGTTTCTTATATAATAGATCCCGCCATCATCAGCTTTCCAAGTACCTGTTAAATTAATGTTGAACAAGGGTTGAGCTGAAGCAGATTCAAGTGACATTTTAGGCAGATCCATAACTAATATAGTCATTCCAACAGCTAACAAGAACAAAATCGAGATTAGGCTACTTTGAGAACAATTTTTGTTTAAATGATTCATTATCTACAGCATTTTAGTTTCATATTTAAAATTTTAGAAACAAAGGGTTAGAATTGAGCATTTCATC
>QCWC01000198.1 GCA_013114705.1 Candidatus Nitrosocosmicus sp.
TTAATTTTTTTGTGTTGCTATGTAGAATTTCGTAATTCACAACAAAATCAGAGAAAAATAAAATGTTATAATTTGTTAATATCCCAAGGAAAATTAATTATGGATCCTGTTCAAAGAACCTTATGAGCAATAACACTCTTAGCGTAGGAGAATATCTAATAGAAAAGCTTTACGACCTTGGTATAAGGCATGTCTTTGGGGTTCCAGGTGACTTTATAATTGGATTCTACTCTCAGCTTGCTAAGAGCAAGATCAAAATCATCAACATGTGTGATGAACAAGGTGCCGGATTTGCAGCCGATGCATATGCTCGGATGAACGGCCTAGGAGTAGTATGTATAACTTATTGCGTCGGAGGGCTCAAAGTTGTCAACCCCATTGCAGGTGGTTATGCTGAAAAGTCCCCAATTGTTGTAATAAGCGGGTCACCAGGCATAAAAGAGAGAAAAAAAGGGCCGCTAATTCATCATGTGGTAAAAGATTTTGATACTCAGCAAAGAATATTTGAACACGTAACGGTCTCTTCTACAGTACTCTACAATGTAGAAACAGCTCCACAAGAGATAGACAGGGTACTAAATTCAGCGTTAAAGCATAAACGTCCAGTTTACATCGAAATTCCAAGAGACTTGACATATTCATCAGTACAATCTGGTGATGGAAGAAGAAGAAGTGGTGAGGAAGGAAGAGGGGGGGAACATTCTGTAGCAGATAGTAAAAGAGATAATACCTCATTTTCTTCAAAGGGAATATATAAAGACAACTTTACTCCAGAAATGACGGAAGCCTTAAAGGAAGTAACAGCCATGATAAATTCATCCAATAACCCCGTCATATTAGCTGGGGTAGAGTTACACAGATACCTAATACAGGATAAATTACTTTCCTTAGCAGAAAAGTTCCAAATACCTGTGGCGTGTACTCTTTCTAGCAAGTCAGTCATAAGCGAATTTCATAGGTTATACCTGGGATTGTATGAGGGGGCCATGGGACATGACTCTGTCAGAGAATACGTAGAGTCAAGCGATTGTCTGATTTTGTTGGGTGCATTTGTAACGGATTTAGATATAGGGGGACTTGCATCTAAACTAGATCAAGGTAGGACGATATCAATTACAAGCGAAAAAATAACCGTCAGGTACCACTCTTACGATGGTATAGATTTTATGGATTTTATTAACAAAATATCTGCATCAAAAGACATCATACCAAGGAAACAGGTACCCGTGTATTTTAAACACCCGTACGAACTAGAGTTTTTGCCTGAAAAAGATAAAAAAATTACGATTAGTAGATTATTTGAATGCTTAAATGCGTTCCTAAATGATGACATGATAGTTGTAGCAGATACAGGTGATGCACTTTTTGGGAGCACGGACTTGACGATTCATAAAAGGACCGAATTCCTATCTTCTGCCTTTTACGCTTCCATGGGATTTGCCATGCCAGCAAGTATCGGCGCTCAGCTGGCCAATCCTAAATTACGACCGGTTGTATTAGTTGGTGACGGAGCATTTCAAATGACGGGCATGGAAATTTCAACTGCATTTAGATACAATCTAAATCCCATAGTTCTTGTATTAAACAATAAGGGATATGGCACCGAGCGCTCTATTCTGGACGGAGTGTTTAATGATATCCCAATGTGGAAATACAATATAATACCGCAAATGCTTGGAGGAGGCGGTAAGGGGTATTGTGTAGAAACGGAGGCAGAGCTAGCTGATGCATTGCTGGAGGCTGAAAAAAATACCAAAAGCTTTAGCATATTAGACATACATTTAGACCCATACGATAAATCTCCTGCTTTGCAGAGACTTACGGAAAGTTTAAGAAAAAAAGCCCTTTGAAATGAATAAGAAATCATATGGTATAATTTTTAATAGTTTTTGGTAGACTGTTTCTACTATATTGCCAATGTAAAAAACTTAAGCACGACAAATAGATTTTGTATGATAAAATCTCCTCAATAGACTATTCATCAATATTTTTTAACCTCCAAATTGAAGATTACCAACTATTGATTATCTATCCCAGGAATGAAAGAAAAGAAAAAAATCTTGTTTAGTAACAACAAAAAAATTTTTTCATAGGATCTCAGTGGTTTATTGGGTCACCCCAGAAATTGAAGAGGGTACTCCAGTCATCTCAGTGATAATTTTCTATTGTCTTTATATTCTACATTTTGGTTTATTTAATATCAAATCTTGTGAAAAAATCATAATTATCAAAATCAATAACCCTAATCTATCGACATTTCTATCAATTTATATAAAACATTAGAATTTATATAATATGACTTTTTCAAATCCTCAAAATCAGATACCTAAAATGTTTATTGTTTATTGTACCTTGGCTGGATTTATTGCCGCTTGGGGAATCTCCGGATTACTGGTTATTATAGATTTTATTTCCCAAACTCCGCCTGGTTCCTTTTTTGGAGCAATTGGGGTATCGTTGGGCTACTATGACCCTATTACCGCACCACTTGTTGGATTCGCATTGCATATATTGACAGGTACAATAGCAGGCAATATATTCGGACAAGTATCTTTATTTTGGAAACGCATATCACCATATAACCCCAAACATGGCTTAAAAACTGGAATGATTTTAGGGGCTGTACTATGGGCCGTTTTGTTTGTTCCAGTTGCCGTAGTGGCTATCCAACCCATGTTAAATTCATTTAGTACTGGGACCACTCCAAATCAATACGTATACTCAATTGCCTCTAACTTTGATGATCTCTTTGGAATAATAATATTTGGTTCATTGATATTTCACTTAATCTATGGAGCATTATTGGGCTTTATGGCAGGAAAGATGATGGAGATAAAAGCATTTTCATTCCCCAAAACAGTTTGATGATTAATTCAAAAAGCATTACCAAAATTTGATAGTTGATTTTTGGAAAGTAATCGGCAAACAAGAAGGATAGCCCCAAAAACATTAACTTTGACAATGACGTTGTTTATCATAATTAGTACCTAGTAAAAAAAGAAAAATAGTGTGTGATAGTTACCTTTATTGTGTCTGTGTATTTGCAACCTGTGACCTTATTGCAGATAAAGTCTGGTCTATCTGGTATATTGCTAGTTTGTCATCTCTTCCCAGCAATTCAAATTTTTGAAGAATAGTTTGAAACAGTGTTTCTTCCTCTGTCTGTTCGGTTACAAACCACTGTAAAAATGAATATGTCGAATAATCTTTTTCTTTAGCAGCTATATCTACTAGTTCATAAATCTCTTTTGTAACCTTACGTTCGCTTTCTAAGCCAAATTGAAAGGCAGATTCTAACGAGTTGAAACTTCCTGGTGGCTTTTCAATTCCAGGGATTACTGCCTCATATCCTGCGTTGTTCAAATAGTGGATGAATTTTAGCATGTGTACGTTTTCTTCAGCTGCTTGTTCGAAGAAGAATTTTGCACTTCCGTCATACCCTGTTCTTTCACACCACGATCCAATCGCGGTATAAGCATTTGAGGAAAACGCCTCATGAGAGATTTGTTCATTAATTGCTTTGACCATTTCCGAAGATATTTGCATGATGTACTTATCTCTTAGAGTATCTATATCGTTTTGGTTAATTCACATGAATTCAAAACCAAATTCCTTATTGTTGTAAGTGAATTTTCGCTTGACTATCTCTTATTTGGCCCTTATCCAAGAAATAGAGTTTGTGTTCAATTGATTTTGAATTTAAATTTAACTTAACAAATCCGATATTGTTCTTTGCCAAAACTGGTAAAGAATTTTGACCTTGTGGCTTGATTAGTAGCCGACTCTCTGTCCAAGGTGAAGTAATTTGATGCCTATCAATGTCATCCTTTCTAAAAAATTTTACCTTGAGATTAAATGTTATTACGCTTATTTTTTCAAAGATCGATTTATTAGATTCATGTTTTGAAAAATAAATTTGTTGTTTTCCACCACTATCTGCAGAGTTTCTGGCATTATCATTATGGTTACGAATATCAGGAAGTCTTTTTAGATAATCGTAATTGTAGTTAACGTCATCTGGACTCTTATTTACTAACTTTTTTCCTAGTAAATATTTTTTGGCAATAATTACCTTATGTACCAAGTTGAGAATCAAAATAGCCACAACCCTATTTGTCAAGCTGTTACTCCTAAAAGGACTGCTCGTCAATTGAGCAATAGGCATCACGGATTTTTCTTTTGTTCTCGTATTTCTATCTGTAAATGATCCCATTTGAGCGGCAGGTTTGAGATGATCAAAATGGGCCTTCATAGTAAAAGCGTAATGGACATCACCTGACAAAAAAATACAATAAGCAGGATCAAAATTACTAGCTAAATATATTAGAAATTTTGCGAACCCTATTTCATTGGCTCTCCATGTTTCCAAATCCCATTTATATGA
>QCWC01000199.1 GCA_013114705.1 Candidatus Nitrosocosmicus sp.
AATAGTTTTACTAGTTAAATTGGAAATTTGTATTAGATCCATAATGTTACCTTTAATACTAAATTTAATTAACTTTATAAACATGATCTCACCAATCCTACGGTGTTTAGTTAGTAAATTAATATCTAGATGAAAGATTTAATATCTAAGATTAGATTAGTCAGTTAAAGTCATGGAGATAAGTGACAAGGCCAAAAAATCTATGGAAAGCCTTGGATTAACAAATTATGAGATTAGAGTATATATTTCGTTATTATTTGCAGGCTCAAATACAGCATCGGAAATTAGCAAGAAATCCGGCGTCCCTTATTCTAAAATATATGACGTTCTTAATAGTTTGTATGTAAGAGGATGGATTTATTCAGATAATCAAAGGCCACAGAATTTTTTTCCGAAGTCCCCTTCAAATGCTGTAGAAGCTATGATGATCGAGATGGAAAACAATCTTCGTAGTAATAAGAATGTCATAATTAATGAATTAATGCCCATATATGAGAAAACGGGATTGAAGGAAAAACCAGATATCTGGGTTGTAAGTGGATTATATAATATTGCGATAAAAGTAACTGAAATCATTCAATCAACCAAAGAGGAATTACTCATTGCAATTCCAAAGATTCCAGAAAATGTAGTACGGTCAATTCAACCAGTTTTACGTGAATTATTTGATAAAGGAGTAAAAATAATCATACTAGCGTCTGATGAAACTAACGGGGATACTGTTAAAGCAATGTCAAGGGTTGCAGAGGTAAGATTAAAAAATGACATGTTTGGAGGTGGAGTCATAGGCGATTCTAAACACGTACTAATTTTGCTGGGAGAAGGAAAAAACGATGTTGTAAATAGTTATGATACTATAGCAATTTGGGCAGAACACACAGGATTGGCAAGTTTTGCTAAAGATTATTTCCAGTATCTTTGGCAAGATGCAAAAAAATAACAATCTAGATTTTTATATAGAGAAATACAAATGTAAAAAGGACAAACAATGACATGAAAAGCCCTACTGAATAGATGATGGAGATCTTGAGTGAAGAGTTTGTCCAATTTAATTTAATTAATAATTTTTCAATGAATATATCCCATCCACTCAAATAAGAACACTGTAGAAAAATAGTGGTCCTCATAGAAACTACATCCTCACTAGAGAATTTTGGAAAGTTTATTGTTTTCAGGACATATAGATTAATTATCTTCGTCATCTATGAAAATAATCATACATATTGCATGAATGACAAACAGAACCTGGTGACATTTATGTCAAAGTATTCGAAAAATTTATGCTGGAAGGAATAAAGATCGCTTTTTGAATGCAAGAGAAAACCTAACAATAATCTACTTATACAAGCCTGTCAATACAGTTTCAAAGTTGAGGCAAATAAGAAAATACAGCGATAAAGTTAATGACAAATGCATTCAATAATGAATTGATTAATGTGTTGGATTCAAAAGTGGTATCAAAAGGTGGATGGAGAAATGTCGCGGTTTTCAATACCGATCCCAGAAATAGACAAGTCAGGAAATAAGGAAAAATGAAAGTAACGAAGATAAAGGATTCGGATAACAAACTTGTCATAACGTTAGAAGAACCCGATGATCTGTTTAGCTTACGAAGGGTAATTGATGTTGGTGATAATATTACCGCTGACACAACAAGAGTAATTAAGCAAGATAACGAATTTTCTAGACCAGATAAGGGCGAACGAGTTAAGATTAGAATAATTCTAAGAGTAGAGAAAATTAGTTTTGATGATTCAATTGACAGATTAAAAGTTTCAGGAATAATAATTACCTCCAATAATGAGAATATACCTAGAGGATTACATCATTCTATAACTGTAAAAATTAGTGATACAGTAATCTTAGAAAAAGCAAAATGGAATGAAAATTATATGAAAATATTATCAAAATCCACCATGAAATTCAAGTACCTTCTTGTGTCTATTGATTCTCAAGAGGCATGTATAGCAAGTTTAACTGGGACTTTTTTGAAAACAACTCCAAATATATATTCGGGGAAGAGTGGAAAAAGGTATTCTGGAGACAAGAAAAATGAATCAAATAACAACTATTTTGAGAGTGTAAGAACCGGAATGGACATTTATCTTGACGAACAAGGAATCAGGATCATAGTATTTGGACCTGGAGAAACAAAAAGAAAACTATATAACTACCTGAAAGATCGGAGTGAGTTTTATCAAAAAGCAGATTTTAGTATAGTTGAAGGAATTGAAACTTCTGGTGAAGACGGAATCTTTGTATTTTTAAGATCACAAGCCATGAAGGAATTAATGTCCAACAGCAAAATTGCTATGGTTGCAAACATATTAGATAAAGTAATGCAGCAGATCAGCAAAGGAGAAAAAAGATACGCGATGGGAATCAAGGAAATAATATATGCGCAGTCATTAAATGCTATCGAGGCAATGGTTTATTCAGACAAGGTATTTACTGAAATAGAGGAAGAGAATTTTATTAAACTTTTGAATGATATAGAGTATAATAACACAAAGGTTTTTGCCACCGATTCTACTACAGATATGGGATTAAGAGTATCGTCTTTAGGCGGAGTGATTGCATTATTGAGATACCCTATCTATTAAATTTTGTAGACTCAATAATTTTGTAAGCCATCAAAAACCTAACAAAAATTATGACGATTAAAATTAATTATTTAATCCTATTCGCGTGAGTATTATTAGTGAGCCATAACATATAATCGGAGGAAACATCAGCCATTGATAAGATCACTATTTCAGGTATTTGATATGGATGGTTACTTTTTATTTCTGCTTTCAACTCATCGATTAAGCTCGAAGTAGTCTTAAAAAGGGCTAAGAATTCATCTTCATGTTTCAATTTGTTCTCCCATAGATACAACGATCTTATTTTTGTATAGTTTACACATGCACATAAGCGTTTATCCGTCACAAGAATTTTACTGATGTTAATCAACGATTTTTCATCCGGAAATGTGGACATTAAAATCACACCTTCGGGCTGAATTTTAGGCTGTTTCATTTTATACATTCAGAGCATCACAGCATTAATATTTTATCTAATTGAGAATAACTTCAAAATTGGCTCATAGATTCGATCGAGTTCTTGTTTTGTTAAAATAATTATTATGAAAGAAACCAAATACAAATACAAATATGATGATAGAATGAACTGAATTACTGTAAGTGAATAGAGATAATATTAGGAACATGTTAGAAAATGCCGACATAATCCAAAATGAGGAAACTTATTATCAGTTCGCAGGGTTGGGGTATAATCCGGCAATAATTGAACAAGTATCAATAATAAATATCCAATGCTGTCAGCTATTCATGAAATCTTATGACTCACAAAGTGAATTGTTTTTAGCTTCCCTAGAAATTCTGGCAGATGACGGCACGAAAAGTTTGGAACAAGAACTACACGAAACAAGAAATGTAGGAATATTGATAAGAGATACAGGCTAAAAGGTGACTATGTAAATTGGAACAACTGGAGACAATTTAATGCAGTAGAACGAAACCATAATCACAGGAAAGATGTTTTTGATTGTTTTATTGAGAAAACTGAATTATTAAGGCCTCTGATAGAAAAAAGATTTTGTAATATAAGGGAAATTTATGAGACCAAAGGCAAGATGAATCCATTACAGGGATACTTAGATAGTGAAAATATTTCGTATCAATCACTAACAAATCTTATTGAATATATGGCGAACTATACAAAAAAACTGTTTGGTGAAAAAATAATTGAGTTATCAAATGCAATATTTGGTAAAAATCCAGAATATTTTGATGATTTTTACTATTTTAGGAATCGAATTTTTGAGGATATATCAGAAAAATTTGCACGAGTAAATCCTATTTCAACGGTTATGAAGACAATGAAGGATTTAAGTTTTGACATCACCAAGATATCTTATGATATAGAAGATAGAAAAAACAAATATCCTTCTCCTATCTGCTTTTTTATCGAGATTCCGTCGAATATACGTATTCTCTATAAAGAGTCCATATTTTGACTTTCAAGCATCCTTTCATGAATCTGGTCATGCGATGCATGCTACAACAATTAGACCTGACTTAGTATATGAAAAAAATATCATATACCAATGGGAATAACTGAAATATTCTCAATCTTATTAGAGAGGGTCTCCAGAAATAGAACGTATTTACGAAAGAAAATTGGTATAACAGATGATAAAAACCTGGATGAAATAATTGAATTAAATAAATTTATGGAATTGTTCTTTGTAGTTTTTTATTCTGTTAATTCTTTGACAAAAATGAAATTTTGGTCAGATAGTTTATCTATTGAAGATATGAATGAGATTTATTCAGAAATGATGATGAAATATACAGGCTTAGAGAT
>QCWC01000200.1 GCA_013114705.1 Candidatus Nitrosocosmicus sp.
TGATAAATATTTCTTTAATATAAAAACTAAATTTTTTAGGCTCTAAACTTTGAGTCAGTTTTCTGGATTAATTCGGACTGCAAAAAATATCTGTCACATAAAACTACAGATATAAAATATTAAGAGAAACACCTGATAATCAGAAATTGTATTTATGAGTTCAGCATACAATCTATGGACAACCCTTGTGATTTAGAGATGAAAAGAAGCACTACTCTTGTTAGACGTTTTTGAGTGTTATGAAGCTGATCTAGCGGAGTCAATCAAGACAATGAAAGAAAAATTAGGTATCGAGTTTTAACTTTGAGTCTGTTGAAAAAAAGAAAGAAAGAGTGAGAGAGTTAGATTCCGTTAGAAATATCGAGAATAGATTAAAAACAAAATAGGTTAATTAGTTATTGATTAACTTCACTAGCTTTAGGTTTTGAGAATAGTTTCGTTTTTATCCTGTGAATTAATAGCCTGAGATTTGATGTGATCTTGTACGTTTGCATACGTATATGTATATACGAAGATGTACCACTTATTCTTTTACTATGTGACGAAACTTTTCAACTAACGAGTATTATCTGACGAAAGTTGACAGACAATAACTGACCAAGACATAAGACGTAAATTTGACAAAGCCTTTTTTTAATATATTTATATCCATGTGCTATTAAATTTTTTTATTGAGTAATGAAAATGACCATGAAAATTTAAAGAACATTTTTCTTTCACCGTCTTCTATAGCTGTAATAGGAGCTTCTGAAAAACCTGGAGTTGGCAAAGCCATTTTTTCTAATATTTTGAACGGCTACACTGGAAAGATCTATCCAATCACACCTTCAAGTTCTTCTGTTTTTAACATCAAAGCCTACAAAAGTGTACTGGATGTTGACGATAACATTGACCTTGCGGTAGTAGCCACTCCCAACCGAACAGTTCCTGCAGTTATGGAGGAAATTGGAAAAAAAAATATTAAATCATGTATTATTGTTTCTGCAGGTTTTAAGGAGGTTGATGAAAATGGTGCCAATCTGGAGCGACAAGTTCAAGAAATCGGCAAAAAATATGGAACAAGGATAATTGGTCCAAACTGTCTCGGAATCATGAGTTTAACCGATAAGAATCTGATGAATCTTACATTTTTAAAAATTACACCTAAACACGGTGAGATAGCCCTTGTTTCACAGAGTGGAGCTATTTGTGCAGCTACTGTAGAGGATGCCATTGCACAAGGAATAGGATTTTCCAAAGTAATAAGCATGGGAAACAAGGTCGATATGAATGAGACTGATATTCTTGAATTATTAGAAGATGATCCGTATACAAAGGTAATTGTGATGTACCTGGAGGATATCCATGATGGACGTAGATTTATGATCACTTCAAAGAGAATTACCCTGGAAAAGAAAAAACCCATCATTGTTCTAAAATCTGGAAGGACCCCTGAAGGAGCCAAAGCAGCAATGTCGCACACAGGTGCATTAATGGGCGCAGATGAAGTTTATGATGCTGTATTTAAGCAGGCTGGTGTGATTCGGGTTGATACTATGCAAGAATTGTTTGAATTAGCTACTGCGTTCTCAAAACAACCATTACCACTGGATAACAAAGGTGTTGTTATAGTTTCTAATGCTGGTGGACCTGCTATTATCTCTACTGATTCGTGTTCTAAATATAACATACAAATGGCAGACGTTTCTGGTTCGAGAGAAAACATATCAAAAGTTATTCCGCCACATGGATCTTCTCGAAATCCAGTTGATATAGTAGGCGATGCAGACTTTAATAGGTTTGAAAAGGTACTTGTTGAAGTATTATCTAATCCTAACGTTGGTTCTGTGGTAACGATGTGTACTCCATCTGCAACTTTAGATTACAATGAATTGGCAAGAACAATAATCCGAACATCAAAGGATAGCGGAAAAACTATGCTGGCAGCCTTGATGGGACTAGCAGAAGGAGTTGAAAATAAGAGTATACTATCTGAAGGGGGTGTACCTCACTTTATGTATGCCGAACCAGCGATTAGAACACTAGATTCAATGTACAAGTTTGGCAAATGGTTAAACAGCAAGAAGGAGCCTATACCTACATTTTCTGTTGATAAAGAGAGGGTCAAGAATGTTTTGTCAAGTGTATACAGCCAGGGAAGAACGAACCTCCTAGAAGATGAAGGCTATTCGGTGCTTCAAGCATATGGATTTCCGGTTCCCAAGAGCACATTGGTAAATAACACAGATGAGGCTGTTAAGGCTGCAGAAGAAATAGGATTTCCTGTGGTCATGAAGATATCATCTAAAGATATCATACATAAGTCAGAATCAGGCGGTGTAAAAGTCGGTTTAAAGAATCCAGATGACGTTAAAAATGCATATACTACAATCTTGTCCAATGTGAAGAATTACAATGCAAATGCAAAAATTGAAGGTGTATTGGTTCAGGAGATGGTTACAAATTCCAAGGAATTGATCCTTGGTGCAAAACAAGATAAATTATTTGGACCGTTACTGATGTTTGGACTAGGAGGTATCTACGTTGAGATTTTAAAGGATGTAAATTTCCGACTTGCTCCCATTTCTGAATCCGAAGCAAGAGAAATGATCGAATCTATTAAAACAATTTCATTACTAAAAGGAGCTAGAGGTGAAAAATCATCTGACATCGCATCGGTGGTTGACTGCCTACTGCGACTCTCTCAGTTACTTGTAGACTTTCCAGAAATTGAGGAATTTGACATAAATCCGCTGCTTGTGTTAGAAGAGGGACGTGGCTCAAGAGTAGTTGATGTAAGAATTGGATTAAGAAAATAGTTACTCCAATTTTTTGCCACACTCTTCGCAGAATACCGATTCTGCTTCGTTGCTATGATTACAATTACTGCAAATTTTTCCATGCGATTCTGACCCGGCTGATGATAAGGATGCATATGTGTTTGCAGGGTCTTTTGATATGTTACCAGTATTGGAGCTCGATGACGATAGAATAATTATGTCCCCAATTTTTGAGATCCTATTCCATGGAATCTCACTAATGGAAGAGTTCTCTGAATCTTTTACTTTGAAACTGAATTCGACTTTTCCATCTGGTGTTTTTCTTAAACCTATCTCATCTACCCTGCCTATTAATCGTGCATTATGATCATAAGTTAGCATACCTGTTATTTGTTCAATTTGAATATAGTCAGATCTTGAATCCATGCCTTTGTCATTGCCGCCAGTAGTAGCAGCATTAGCAGCTCCTACCTTCACAACAGAGGAAGAAGAAGAAGCATCTTGTTGTTTTTCTTCTTTAACAGTATTTTCTGCAGATTCGCTTGCAACTTTTGTTTTTGAGGTTGTTATTGCTTGTTCTCCTTCTTCCTCTTTTGTTCCATTATTATTATTATTGTAATCAATTTTTGATTGGGAATTTTTGTCATCTTCTTTTTCATTACTAGAAGACTCGTTAAATTTTCTATACTGGGCTATTACATAATTACATGTTTTGCATTTGTATTCCCCTTTTTCAATTAATATTATATTTTCACCCAAATCTTCATTTGGATTTTCAAATTCAATATTGGGTCCTCCTTGATACTCTTTTTCACATTTATTACAATAATATTTCTTGAATCTGTTGTCTTCTAACCTACCAATACCTGCTAAAAAGAGCTCGGGACCGCCCAAATTTGCTTTCTTTTGTTCATCATCACTTACCTTTGCTATTGCGTATCCTCCAGAACCTCTTAATTTTTTTTCTACAAGTGATTTATCTTTACTCATGATTGCAAGGCCAATTAAACGGTGAAATTCAAACAATATATAGGTATCTTGATCGTTTACTTTTTTGCAAAATTGATTAAAGTGATTAATCAGGACCTACTATGGGTAGCGCCTTACCCGCTGGCAAAGTTATAAGCCGATCCTGTTGTTCCTTATCTATTCTTTCAAATTCGATTGTCATTTCAATAGGTGCATTATATCTCAAACTCAATTCCTCTGCAAGCTGTGCTATGGATTCTTTATCTGCAAATTCTTTTGAACCCTGTAAGAATCCTCTTGTCTGTCTGAAGAGTATTTTTCCACCATACTTTGAATTTAGAAAATTAGCGATATCTTGAACTTTATCGTAGGGTATCTCATTAAAGTAAAAACAAATGCCATTTACTGGTTCTTTATCAAAAGGGGTGCCATATCTATACCAAAATACTCCAAAATGCTCATGCTCGCCTTGTAAACATTTTATCTCCCAGTGATTTGCGTTATCAATAGGGTATGTTCCATTCCTTAATTCGTCTAGGTTAAGTCTCCAATATCTTACGCGCATGTTATAACTATGGATTAAATAAAGTATTTTATATTTGTAGATTCAATTCCCTGTCATTT
>QCWC01000201.1 GCA_013114705.1 Candidatus Nitrosocosmicus sp.
GCTTTCTATTATAATCGAACAACAGGTAAATAAGATATTGGATTGGGGATTCGCTGCGTCACTTTCAACAGTATTACTTCTATCTGTTTTTGTCTTTGCTGTTATTCTAGGTGCAATTAATTGGCTTTTAGTTCGTCGATTTAAAATACTTAAAGTAAGCATATGAGTGTAAATAATATTATTTTTTCAGAAAAAATACCTCGAATAATTTTTATTATTATAGTCACTTTAGTTTTAATTTTTTTGATTATACCTATTGTGATTATTATTCCCATGTCATTCACATCTGGTCGATATTTGGAATTTCCACCAGTTAATTTTTCAATTCGATGGTATCAAGTTTTCTTTTCTAATCAAGAGTGGATGATAAGTTTTGGGGTAAGTATACAAGTTGCATTATTAACAACTTTTTTTTCCCTCATAATAGGAATTCCCGCCGCTTTTGCAATTGTTAGAACAAATATACCATTTAAAGGGTTCTTTATGGCTGTCTTTGCATTGCCGATTGTCTTTCCCATAATAGTTTCCGCTGTCAGCCTTTATTACCTCTTTGCTCCCCTCCAGCTAGTTGGTACTAAAATCGGACTATCTATATCACATACCTTATTAGCATTACCTGTTGTGATTTTACCTACTGTAGCATCTCTAAAACGGTTTGATAAAAATATAGAATGGCAAGCTCAAAACTTGGGAGCTTCACGTATACAGGTTTTATCAAGTATAACTTTACCATTGCTCCGCCCTACACTCATTACCGCAATTCTATTTTCATTTATAATATCATTTGATGAAATTATTTTTGCCATCTTCCTTAGTGGCGGATCAACAATAACACTTCCCAAAAAAATTTGGGAAAGCTTGCGTTTTGAAATTGAACCAACTGTTGCAGCAGTTGCAACCATAATCATAATATTTTCAATAGCCATTATGAGTGCGGCATTAGTCACACGACAAAATTTCGGTTTTCGCACCAGAGGTTGACATGAAACAAAAAAGGAGATGATTATTGAATAGCAATCTATTTCGATTCCAAGAAGAAATACCACTGATTTACGAATCTGTTGTTGATTTTTGGGAAAGTATCCCACGTGATTGGCCTAAATGTAAATATGATGTTCAACTTGTAGATGACTTGGATAAGTTCTTTAAAGAATATTGCGAAAAAAATAATAACGTAATTAATCGTATCTTAGACTGTGGCTGTGGAGCAGGCAATCCAAGTATTGGACTTATAAACAAAGGATATGAAATATTTTGTGTAGATGCTGACCCTAACATGGTTGAGCGCTTCAGAAAAAATTGCATAGAAGCTAAAGTGGAAATTCCTGTCATTGCATATGATTGGCGCGATTTAAATGGGGATGTAATAAATAATGGCCCCTTTGATGCGGCAATATGTAGAGGTAACTCATTAATATATGCTGGGTGTTGGGATCGTGAATCATTTATTCCCAATGCGGCAGCGAAAGCTATTCAGAATTCATTAAATCATATATCTTCTGTTCTTAAACCGGAAGGACTTTTTTATGTAGATATTACAGGTCGAAAAGAGTATGCAGACACAAAACCTAAACTTGAAATTGTTGGAATGCGCGAAACTGATCAACATTATGTTTTTATTTACTGGATAAATGAATATTACCCGGAAAAGCGCACAAGATTAGTTCATGCAAGGCGTATCTTTGAATCGAAGATAACTAAAAGAATTGAAAAAGTAACAGAATATACTTTTACAGGCTACATGTTATATCATGATGAACTTCAACAGATGGCTAATGATGCAGGACTTTCATTAATTAAAGCCTATCAGGAAGTACCTGCAGAGTGGTTGTATGACATTTTTATATTTCAGAAAAAAAAATAAGGGGGAGACATTTTATGATAGGGAGAATAATTCAATGGATAGATAAGAATTTTAAGAAAAGATGGATCAAGGTAATTATTTATTTGGGATTTCTACTTCTCTTAGCCTCGCCTTTCTTTCTAAATAGGTTTATAAGTGGTGAAAAGCTTGAATTCATTATACAAACAATGTCAATTCTCCCAATCATACTTTTAATTTTTATTTTGTTCTTTAATTTTATCCCTTATTTGTTATCCGATAGTTTTCGAAAAGGGGGATTTCACCTTCTTATCTTAACAATTACGATTTTATCTTTCTATGCATTTGGCTGGCCCGAAAACTTAACTCAACTGGAAGAAAAATTTTCTGAATTAGCTGTAACACTTGTTCTTTTCATTCTTGCAGAACTTGCTGTATTACTGACCTTTCATGCAGGTGAAATGGGAAATAGAATAGAAGAAACAGGATCACAAGTAATTATCCAAATCGATGAACAATCTAAAAGAATTTATGAAGCAGCCGATAATGCCTCAACTCGTATTGAATCATCTGTACAACCTGTACTTGAAGCTCAAGAACGCCTCAAAGGGCTTGCAGATAGAATGGATTCTGCTGCGAGTCAGGTAGCTGTAGCATTGACTCTTATATCAAATGTTAACAAATGTAATGATGCATTTTTTGCAGACCACTTACTTAAACAATTATCAGTGTATTCAAGTGCATGGTCACAAATAATTGCTGAATTAAAGCAAAATATAAAAGATAATACAACAGATGAACGAGTTCGTTGCTGGGCTGCGTTATTAGAGACATATATTAAAGAAGAAATTATAGACATTTATGGTAAACCTGTTCAAATAAGAGATATTCGGGGAAGAGAACGACATGGGATTAGGGTGCCTTCCTTAGCAACAAACGAAGATATGTATCTCAAACTATTGGATGCATTAGCAAAGACTGTTGAACCCATCGCCCATAGAGAAGGACGTCATCCTATATTCCGTGCGATAACCAACATTTTACCTTCTGAATGGTATAATTGGCCACTCGGAGTAAATCGATATTGTCAATATAGATATATCGAAGAATATACAAGAACAGCTAAAGAGATTCTAAAGAAATCTAATGTAGATTTTAAACGAATGGTAGTTGTATTTGATGATAGATTAGCTCAAGGGAATAGTGACACTGAGACGAGAAAATACGATTTACGGGAAAGAACCGGAGTTAGAATGGCGAGTGACTTAGTAGAAGATTGTTTGACTAGATTTTATCTATCAATTCGTGTCAATGCTGATTCTGAAGATATAGAGCCTTTTTATGATCCTAATTTTTTGAATAACTACTTTAGAGAGAATCTTTTCGATACTTCCCATCTTCAAGTTGATGATAGAGTTTACCCTATAATAAGAGATAAACATAAAAACATATTAGATAAATTGAGTGCAGAGGATTATCTGCACGTAGACGAATTTGGTATTTATTATCTTAAGAAAATTAGTATGTATGATTATTATATAGGAGACCTGCATCAAAAAGAAGATGATGCTTTAGTGGGGCTTTTAGAACGAAAAGAAGAATTAGAAATGCTACCAAACGCTGCACCGGATATGTTGATGGTAGGTTATCTTGATGAAAATCATAATAAAGAAAAATGGCTAATGGCAGTAAGTTCTACATTAAAAGTTGGACAAAGGACAATGCAAATGCAAATCATGTCTGACCAAGAAAGATTAGATGATATCGAAGTTTGGTGGCATAGATTAAGTAAATTAGGAAGGCTTAAACCATTAAAAGCTTTTCTTAACAATAGATAGAGTTTTTCGAAATTGAACATTTCGTGGGATTACTTTAGCAAAGATTACGAAGAGAAAGTTTTCTCTGTCACAAGTTCTCGCCCGAGACGCAGGATGTTTCTGAAACATCTTATTGCTCCCTTGGTTCTTAATCTTGGCACTGGCCCTTTACCTTATATGAATCAGGATTTAATCCGTGGGGGTTTTAAAGTTGTGGCTAGTGATATTTCACTTGCGATGATTCGGGAATCTTCAAAAACATTTTCTCATAAACATCTTTCTTTCATAATTGCTGATAATCGCAATTTACCGTTTGACGACAACTTTTTTGATTCAATACTCGCAATCAATTCTATCCTTCCGGAACGAAGGGAAGATGTAGATCGCATGTTGCGAGAGTCTTACCGCGTTTTAAAAAAATCAGGAAGATTTGTAGGTTTTTTCCCGGCTTGGGAAACTTCTCTAAAAACGAGGGAGTGTTTCGGAGCAATTGAAACATTAGATGAGGAAAACTTCAGAGTATTTGAGACCACAGGTTGGCAATGTTATCAAACAGAAGAGACTCTTTATAATCATCTTAAAAATGCCGGCTTTTTAAAAATTATGATAAAACGAGTATTATTAAAATCGAAAGCTGAAATTCGTTCTATGAAACGAATATATAACATTGACACACGAAAGTGCTTAATGTTTGAACATTT
>QCWC01000202.1 GCA_013114705.1 Candidatus Nitrosocosmicus sp.
AGCGGTACTACAGGAGGTACCACTGGTAGTCCCGGTTCTGGTTCAACATCAGGCGCTGGTGAAACTGGTAGCACCGGTTCTGGTTCAACATCAGGCGCTGGTGAAACAGGCAGTCAGGCAAGCGGTACTACAGGAGGTACCACTGGTAGCCAAACAGGTAGCAACTCTATAGCTGCTATAAATTCCACAACGACAACTGGTAATTTACAAAACACTACTTCTACCGGTTAAAACAAACTCGTTAGTATCATCTTACTTTCTCAGTTTAATCGTATGATAACCACATAGGATAACTTACATTTCAGTTTCGCTAGATATTGTTACACGATCCGAGATTATAATTTAAACAACCTCTCTGAATTTTTGCGCATTATCAGTTCTCGTTCCTGATCATTGAGATCTAACTTTGAAACGAAATTTAAATAAGATTTCATACTTGATATTGGCCAATCTGTTCCATACAAAAGATATTTGGGCTCACCAGCATAGTTCAAAAAATCTGTAATCTTTCCAACCAAATATTTTTCATAAAATTCCGTAAAGTCGCCTAATACAAGCCCAGAAATATCTGCATATACGTTCTTATTTTTATAGATTATTTCCTGACAATCCAAAAACCACGGGTTCCCCAAATGACAGATTATTATTTTTAACTCGGGATTATCAACGGCCACATCATCGACATTTATCGGGTGAGCATACCTTATTTTACCCTTAGGAGTATATGTATCTCCAGTGTGTATCATTAGAGGAACATCATACTCAATGCATAGGTCCATAACTTTTTGATAGTTTGGATCATATGGATAATAATGTTCATAACCAGGATAAATTTTTAGACCCTTGATTTTACCATTTTTAAGATGCTGTCGATATTCTTCTATAATGCTTTCATCGTGATTGCTAATTGAAAATCCTGCAACAACATGTAAATTATCATACTTGTCTATGGCCGCAAGTATCTCGGAAGTTGAAGGCCTCTGTTCATTGACAATATATGACGATAATATGATGGCTTGATCCACGTTGTTTGATTTCATAGTATTCAAAAGAGCATCTATTCTTTCTTTGAGAGAAAGATCTTTCAAACTTTCATAGCCATTGACATGTATATGACAGTCGATGATAGTTTGAGTCACTTTTTGAAGTATGGATTAATCCATTCAATAAATGTTGCATTGTTTAATGAAGTTGAATCTTTAAGATAATTTGGCAGAATCTTTATGAATCTAAATCCATTTCTCAATTGAAAAGATAAAACCGGGTCAGTAAGTTTTTTGTTCAAAATTGCATTAACATACTCTTCAGCTGAAATTTTGTTAGCGTACTTGTAGTAATTGACAAGCCTACCGCCCGCTATTATCCTTCTCAAGTTTAGCTTGATTGCCAAGTCCTTTCTTTTTCTATAAAATTTTGATGCCAAACCTAGTCGTCGAAACGAAGGATGCACTGACACATCTGCCCCATACAGAGAATCGCCTAAGACTGGAGAATGAGTTGTAAACAAGCTGTTTCCTGTCACTTGGCTAAACGTATGAATTTCATATTCTGATTCTAATTTTACGATAAGGCTACTGGAAGACCCTATTATCTTGTCTTTATAAACTGCACAGAATTGTCCATCGGGGAAAATATCTATGTGGCTCTTTAAATGGTAATCCTTCCAAACGCTTCCTTCTTCAAACATTGAGGGAAACGATTTTTCTTGTAATTCGACTACGCCATCGATATCTTGATAAGTTAAATTTCTGATAGTTACTTTATCTTCTGGCATTATAGATTTCACATGACCTTTTTCTCGCTCTCGCTCTCGCTCTGCAGATTTTTATTAACAAGCCTTCAAATATTAACATTGGGGATTAGTAAATATGCTAGCTTTGGATGGTGGCGATTATATTTCGATTGTCTGTGGTCATAGCAGCAATTATAATAGTCTAGCTTTGAATTTTTTCTCATCTACTAATAACTTTTCTTATGGACCCGAACGGACCAAAGTTCTTTAACTTTTTTTATTTTATCACTTGAAGATCTTCTCTATTAATTTTTACAAATCCGTGAAAGTTCTTTTAAACTAGATATGATGCAATTTAGTCATTGAGTAAGCCCATCTTTTTTGATGAAGAATCTGAAGTTCTTCACAGTCAGGTTCCACACAGTAAGGATTGCAAGGTGAAACTATCATTTAATTTAGATTTTGACATTGGCCAAAGCTATGTAACTGCAAAAATCCAAGATAGAGATGGAAACATCAGAAAATTAAACATTCAAGCTGGAACAAGAGGAATAAAGCTTCAAAGCGATCTAATTCGGTTGAAATCCGGACAAGACTATCCTCCTTTTGTCTACGTTCAAACAACCCTAAAGGATTCACGTATTTTCGTGAGAAAACTGCCTATTCAAGGGCTAAGTGATTGGTTATTGATTTTTGAAGAGGATCTATTACTACTAGCCGTTAAGGGCCAATATGAAGAATTAGAAATTTTAGGTTAACCGTACAGAATTTAAATAAGACCAGAAAATGACTTCAGTATATAGTCCTTTAGTCAGTAACATACGTATCTCTAACACACTTTCTTAACAAATAAATTTTAATACCCTCGTTGCTGTCTTTTGGTATTTTCTTTATTTTTTTCAATATATTTTGAGATCAGCATTTGGGGATCCAATCCTGCTTCTATAGACAGTTGTATCAAAAAATGCCATAAATCAATAACTTCTTCTTGAATTCTTTGTTCCTCTAATGCTTTCTCTGTTTTCCACCATTTCCAGCCTGTTTCTCTTTGCAGTTCTACGACCTCGTGTAGCAGCGCTGAACATAACATAAAGATCCGATATCCACTAAAGGGCTCTACAGTTTCGTATAGCCTTTTCATCTTATTTTGAGGCGGCTGATTATTACTACCCATGCTTTCCAATTTTGAATAATCTTGACTGATTAGTGATTTTTGTGAATGGAAAAGAAATTCTAACTTATCTTCGTAGTGCTTGCTATCACTTGCCTTATCTGTCATTTGAAAAGAGCTGTAACCACGGACCTTAATATGTGTGCTCAATTGCTTTATGGTGACTTTTTGCTTTTTCCAAGACATCCAATCTCCTTTACAGCCCAGTTCCTATCATACTTACTAATTATCAACTTCAAGGTTTGCAAAATTAAATATTGTTTTGTTCATATTTTATCTACGTCAAAAAAAATTAGTTATAACTCTTCGATAATCGAGATATAATTTTCGATACTTCTATCAAGAAGACTCTTGTTATTTTCTGCGACCAGTTTTTTAACCAATTCTTTTTTATAAAGATAGAAAAACGACACATTTTCTCTCTTCTCTCTTCCTACAATTTCCGAATCCAAAAGTCTCTTTAAATTCCAAGAAGTGGTTGAAGGAGCTTTGTTTATATGATTAACAATTTCATTAAATGTTGCACCTTCAACTTGTACAAGCATCAGAATAATTTTTTTTGTGGTTTTGATCTTTAAATAATTCAAAATAAGAGTTTCATCGGTGGGAATCGAAGCAGGATAATACCTGGTAATATTGCTATTTTCGGTCCTTCCGATCTTTATTGTCGAACACCTTTCAAGAGTAGTCAAATGATGAGATAGCGTACCGTTGTTAAGCTTTGTTAACCTAAGAATATCTCTATATCTTATTCCTGGAAACGAATTGATGATTTTTAAAATTGTATCTCTGTTATTTCCATTTGCAGTAATTTCGCTGTCTTTGTATATAGAGCCGACCTTCATTTTCTTTCCATCCTCAAAACTCCTGCAGCAAACAATCCTAGCATTATGAGCAGCAATACATGTGGGAATTCTACCTCTATTAAAGGTATAAAAAAATCGCCTAGCAAGTTGCTAGATTGAAGAAGATATAGAAATTCGGTAATCAGCAAAAATCCAAAACTTAAAGCTGTAAAGAGGATTTTTTTGCTTTTGGTCTTTTTATATGAAATTACAGAAATGGTAGTCAAAAAAAGGGCCACATCAAAACTTATCATGTGCAGGATAATGTGGTAAATCATCGAAGGGTGAGTAATATGAGGAATTATGATGGGGTAAATAGCGATACTAAGAACTGAAATCGAGAGAATCAAAAAAAGACTAGACTTGTTGCTCAAAAGCTGTACAAAACTTTCCTTTGAGATGGTGCTATCTCTCTTTAGCAATATGGATAATATACTTCAATGTGCTTTAAAAATAAATTGGTACAAAGATGAAACTCATCTTTGTTTCAAGCTGCAGTTTTTCAGTTTTTAAGAAAATTTCTTGCAAAATACTCTATTTCACGCTACCTCTATCTCTGCATATGTCTATTCACTTATT
>QCWC01000203.1 GCA_013114705.1 Candidatus Nitrosocosmicus sp.
GTATTTGATATACTTTGGATTGCCTTTAGGACGATTGTTAAAGTATCAAGGGTAACTGATGATTAAATGAACAAGACTGATAATTTTTGATCCGGAGAAAAAAGCAAAAGGATGGGGAAAATAACGACTAATACACAGGTATCTAAAAAATTTCAGGCCAAGCCCAAGTATGAATTAGAATATAAACAAGTTAATGATTTGATTTCTATACAAATAGATCCTCCCCATCATAATCAAACCCCACTGGAACAACATCTGGTTGATACATGCAATATCTGAAGTTGAATTAGAAGAGACAGTCGCCATCCTCACAAGTTTCTGGGATTTAATATACTCTTTTTCTTTTTCAGTGAACAAAGATAATCATAACTTACTAGTCGACATCACATGTAAAATTAGCACGGGAATATATTACTGAATATTCACTTTGGCTTTTTCTTTAGGGATGGAACGGCTGAATCACATTCAAGATCACCTTATTTGACCGGTTATTCAAATACATGGAGAAATAATTTTCATTTTTGATGGGATCAAATGGTTCTCTTGAAAAGATCACTAATTGCAGATGATTGTATGTTAAATCGCACTTCAACTTGGTTTTTTGTCCTCAGTCTTTAAGGCTTGATTTTTAAGGACGTGCATCTAATTGGCAGGTAAAGATATATTTTTTCATTGTTTGTTACCCTTTTATAGTTTATTGAACGAAAAACTTTACAAATGATTAATAAAAAAATAATGGTTATTGGTATCTTTTTCGCTATAGGCGCAATGTTGCTTTCCTCCGGGAATGTATTGAACCTCTCGCACGCACAATCAAACACTCTTAGCCAATCAAATTCTAATGACCAAACCAACGACAGTGATGAAGGCCAAGCGAATACTGGCGGTGGTGACAATAACTCAGACAGACAAGATTATGATGATTTTCAGAATTGTCTTGAAGATGAAGCAGGTATAGAGGGATTTGCTACAGAACAACAGATAAGAGATTGTTTTGCTCCAATTTATATCGGTGGTAACGATAACAGCAATGACGATAACAATGATAACTAACTGAAATAACTATACTTGAGGACCACAGTTAAACAGCCACAATTTTTTTGAAATCAATTGCTAAAATTCAGGTCATCAGCATTCAAAGTCAAGTTTTCTTGTAGGGTATGAACATTGGCCCCACTAATCCGTATCTTTTCTGCGATACCTTTATTTCCAATACCGATTTCTACATATGTTTGTCTGAATATCTAAGAAATTCCAAACTACTAACATATCAGAATATTTAATATTTCTAAATACTTATTATAATATACATCATTTAGGCTATGATGTTTGCATCCCGGTAAGTGGAAACACACTTTCTGGATGTAAATTACTGCCTTTTATATTATGGATATCCTAATCAATTAGTTTGGGATTCGTATTTCCAACATGGTCTATACATACCTCTTACTTTTGATTGATTGATATTATCTAAAAGTACCTTCTAAACATGCTTTATTTATTCAAGTGCTCGTAGATTTGAAATATGTCTGTTCACTTGATTAACAAATTTATGGTTCAAAAGAACCGAATTGGTAATTGCTAATTACGATGCTAACTTTCTACAAATTTCTGAGTTTGTTCTTCGTGAACTTGCAGATTGGCCTCGTCCACTTTTATGGAATTGGTTGGACATACTGTAACACAAGCCATACACCATATACAAGCACTTTCTCGAATTGGATCGGGTTTGTCGGTATAATCTTTTCTACCTTCTCGGTTATGGTCATCTCCTATACCCTCACTTACTGCATTTACCATTTCGATAGCCGGAACATCTTGTTCGGACCTATACCATTGATATACTTGAACTGGACATGCTTCGATACATGCTCCATCGGAAATACAAGAATCCCAGTCTACTGCGACAAATGTCCCGTGAATACCCAGAGGAACATACTCCTCTCCTCTAGCTTTGTACGCATCCTGTACATCCTTATTAGTTGAGGATTCTGCATCCTTTCTTCCTGGTCCCCACACGAAGTGCGAATAATCCCCATTAGAAGTTGAATGTTTGCCAATCACAACATGGTTTTTTGGAAAATCTGGATCTATAGTCATGTTTTAACCTTTACATGAAACTATATAAGATTCGAATATTTACTCAAAAGTTGGATAATGTTTTCTTAGCAAACTGAGTGAGGCTATTTAGTTTACTCAAGGGTAACAATTGATTTCTAAAGTTACTTTAATAACTAATGAAGTATATCTTACCCCGAAAAGCTATGTCTTAACAATAGTTTAGTATTGGATCCCGATCTACTTTGTCAATTTTTATCTTTATATTCTTTTTATGTCCTCGATTCTAATTTAGTCTAATGCTTTTGGCTATTCTTTCTAATTTTCGATCTATGTGGCCATAAAATTTGGTCTTGCACCATTTCATGTGTTTTTAACATGTTATCAGCTGTAAAATACAAGAATCTAGATCCTAGTTATAATACTAAAAAGATATTGTACCTTAACTTTGGAAAGATAGTAGTTTCAGTTTTATTATCCATGCTACAATAGAGTCCACAATACTAGTTGTTTGAAGTACAACCATAATATGTTGTCAAAATTCAGAGGAAATGACGATTGTCACTTTAAAAATAATATTGTTGTTTCATAGAATTCTAAATAGTGAGAGATGATAAATCACTTATTAGCATAGTAATATATTGATATGATCATATATATAAAATTCCGTCCATCCGGTTTATTCTCATGGTTAAATACTTTGTTTTATTAAAATCTTTACTAGGGCCACGGCTAGCAAAAGCAGACAACTGTACTACCCATCAGCATCCCCATTTCAAGTCAGAACAACAAACTCCTTGGGTTCATATGTGTAAACTTATCAAGGAGTTTGTTGCACGTGGCAGTCCTAATAATTAGTTTTGAATCTGGATTAAGTTACATTGTACAGATCTTGTATTACTCTCGTATAGCGCAAGAGTGGAATGTTTGGTATGAATAAATAATCTTTCATAATCTTGAGGATCTCATTGGCAAGATTACTGATCTAGATCGAGTCTTACTAACATGTACAAATTCTTACTGGACCAGCTATCGGCTGACGGCCTTCTCATTATTATCCAATATTTTGTCCTCCGTTTGTTTGTCTATTTTGATTTCTATCCATGATTATTTATCAATGTGAAGATTTTTAGAAATTCCTGCATTTAGTAATAGTATCAAGGTAATGCTCGGTTTCGCGAGAATACTTGTTTTAACAACACTCAAATAGAGATAAATCTCAAACATTGATTTTTGACGTAATAATATATAGAAATACCAACCAGAATTGTCCTGACATTTTGACAACTATGTGCTATGTATTTAAGCAATATTATCCACACACTAGCCATGAAAAATGAATTCATATTCCTAATCTTCGCTGCATTACTAGTACCGGCTGTCAGCGTAGGATCGGCAATTGCTCAGAATCAAAATCAGAGCCAAAACCAATCATCAACGCCTTTACCCAACAATCAGAGTATGGCGACCATATCTGATAGTCCTCAAACTATTATAGCTAATCAAACAACAGTACCAGCCGTCCAGACTACAGTAACTGTTAATCAGTCATCCGAACCGATTCAGAACCAATCTCATCTCCAACCCTTAGAGGAACAGAAAATAACTCCAGAAACTGGAAATTTGTCTAATATAGAAAATAAGACTATGGTACAAGCAACAGGGCCCGCCGTTACAACCATTGCAAATAAAACTACTGTTCCCTTTAACCAAACAACCATAGGAGCGGATAACACTACTGGCTGACGGATTTCTTTATTTTTTTGTCAATCACTTTATCAACACTAAGATTTGATTTAATTTTTTTCTTGTACTGTCATGTCTTCTTACAATTACTATTACCATAACTATGCTAATTCTATCAATGCACTAATCTAGTGATATACCAAGACCCTAAAAGATGACATATACGGCATGCTATTAATTTATAAAATCTCAGGGATATTTTTTATCACATGGATACTAACTTTTAAACAAAAATTTTCGCATTGATAAATAAGGATGATAATAGCGTCTATTTGAAACCAAAAGAGAATACTACTATAAAAACTATGATGTTTAAATAATCATACTGTGTTATACGTTGGCAAAGAATTGTTTTCGCTTTCAATGCAGCGGGTACTTGTTATCGGCCTTGGCCAACTTGGTCTTCCAGTTGCAAAATATGTTAAAGAGCATGGGTTTGATACGTTTGGTTATGATATCAATCAAAAAGCCATGCAGTCAGCTGAAGCCAGCTACGGAATTAAACAAGCTACAAACTTTG
>QCWC01000204.1 GCA_013114705.1 Candidatus Nitrosocosmicus sp.
CTAACGACGATATGTGACATGATTTCCTTAATAGGTGCAAAATTCATATATCATCTGTACAAAACAAAGATATACTAATGGTTTAATGACGTCAATACTTTCACTTTACAAGCCTATTGCAGCCAGTGAGATGGAAGATGAAGTTATGTGCGTTTTGTAGCAATGAAAAGTCCAATGGTGTTGTACAATAGATTTAAGGTAAAAATGATCCATACATGTACGATTATTTGACAATGAAGAACTAAAAAAGTTTCATTTAGACAGAAATGATATTCTACTGCCTATAAATTCAAGTTTTGAATTAGATCTCATTAACGAAGCAAATGAGACTGCTTTAGACATATTTCCTAATTCCTTATTTAATAAAAAAGTTAGATTAGTCTATAATAACAACTTTGTAGAATTTATCATGGAAATGACGAAAGGAAAAATAATAGTTTTTGGAGACTACGAGCAAAGATACGGTTATTCCAAAAAAAGGTAGTCGAAGTCAACGACAATTTAGTTCTCGATACGGACTGAAGTGAATTTGTTTCCTATAAAATAGATGTAATAAGTCATAAGAATTAAGTAAAATCTACCAAATTAAGTTGAGATAATGCCATCTTCCGATCCGTATCTAGGAGGGAGAAAAGAATTGGCTCGGTTAACCACAGGATTTCAATTTTGATTGCTGCATATCACTATCAAAACCATTCCTAAACTTTGAATTTGGTCAAGATAAGGATTTGAAAAGAGCTTTCTATGATTATAGGCTTGCTACCTCGTCAGTTCTTTTGAACTTGTATATATATCCATTGCTTTGATTGGTAATCATTAATAATGTTTCATGTATATGATAACTTGTGAGTACCATTGATAATTTTCAATTGCTGACATTTCTAAGAAAGAGCACAGATACGAACCCAACGGCCCAAGGTTTTATGATCATCATTGTTTATTTTGTAAGTGCCAACAATTTATGTAAATGATGTCTTCTTCTTATGGTATTTGATTTCACACTCATGATGTTTGCTTGCAGCTACTTGAGCATAGTTCATATTGTTGATGTTTAGGGTCACCTTAACAATTATTCTTAAAGTCAATATTTCAAACTCTCCTCACAATTTCTTCAGACTTAGCAATTTACATTGGATAGTATTTTGATAAATGTTTCAGAATTGGGTAACGACAAGTAGATTTGCAGTTTTTATTTATGTCACCCTATGACAATATCATTTAGTTTGGGGGTGTGGGGATACGGATCCATGTTGAATAGAATCTAAGCATTATTTCACCCTACAACAGAAGTGAAACTTTAAGCTTCATCATAAAAGCAGAAAATCTCTGAATCACGGCAATTATGGCAAACTGGTTAAGAAAAAGTCCATGTCTAATCATGGGATACTTTATTCATTTGGTAATCCATTGATGAATAATCTATATCTAAAAAGAAGTTCATCAATCAAAATTTACCTCGTATAAGCTACTACTACTAACCATTCTGAATTACTAATTCTATAATAGTCTAATCCATTATATTGTAATTTTTACAAATATGGTAGATAAAACCCATTACCAGATTCCTTATATAATACCTCTAAAAAACAAGAATGAATAAAATATGAATACCCATATTCTTCCCGTAGGAATAATTATCTCTCTAGTATTGGCAACAACTTCTTCAGTAGCACTGACACCTATTCAATCATCATTTGCTATTTTCGTGGGTAATGGTGCCGACGGCCGAAACGCACCACCTGCAATCAGCGGAGAAAATATCTATGTTGCATGGTGGACAAATAAAACGGCAAACAACAATGAAGAAGTAATGTTTAGAGCATCTACTGATGGAGGTGCAACATTTGGGAACAAAATTAACCTTAGCAACACAACTGACTCAAACTCAGTGGATGTAATAATTGATGCAGAGGATAATAGAGTGGTAGTCACATGGTGGGAAAGAAACAATACGGCTGATGAACCCGTGATGAGAATAAGCGATGATGCAGGAGAAACATTTGGACCAATGCTACAACTATCTCAAAATGGGACTTTAGACAATAGTGCCGGCGAATAAGAAAAGCAATAGTTTAACGCAGTAAAGGACCCTGAGATTACCTTGGGTTTTTTGAGAACTTTGAACTTAATTGAGCCAGTCCAAATTTTATCTCTACATTCGTTGATTGATCGTCCTGTTACTATGTTCGATATCATTTAGTTTGGGCGCGTGGGGATTAAGGCGAATAGCAGTTGGATTCTAATATATATGATGATTTTAATATATAAACTCAAGAGAATTATATAGTGGTTTTGAATTAACTAGGATATGTTTTTTTATCAAACATAGTAACATATGTATTCAACACTGTGAATACTAAAAATTACCTTTGAGCACTATTATTTACATATAGTTCATATGTATTTCCAGTAGTGTTATTTACATAATTCCACTCAATGCTTTTAATATTTAGTTTTTTGAACTTTTCTTTGTTTTGGATGTCAAGGTTTTCATAAACCTCCTCTCCTATGATTATTTGGTTTGGTTTTGCAAAATTTGTCATTTTCGAAGCGATATTTATTGTATACCCTAGAATATCTAAGTATGGTTTTTTATGAACTGTAATGCCTTTATTCTTTCTAATATTATTATCTTGATTCACTTTATAGTCACCTTTCTCGCTATTTTGAATTATGTTGATACCAGTAACGTCTCCAGTAATAGTTACTGTCTCCGGTCTCAAACCATATTGGACTATTGCGTTTTCTCCTATATCAATACCTATTCTTACACCCAGTTCTGCATAACCATTTGATTCTAAAATAGTGTTCATCCCTTCTTGAATTATAGTTATCATCGAATAGGCACAGGCAACAGCATTTGTGCAGGGAAGATATAGATCATCTTTTTCTGTAAAAAAGAAGCACATAATTGCATCTCCAACATACTTTAAAACATAGCCACCGTAAGCCTCTATCACCAAAGACATTTCTTGAGTAAATGCCTGTATTATTGGAACAAGCCGCTTAAGAGGCAAATTCATTGAAAGGTCGGTAGAACCTACAAGATCTATATGTAATATTACCAATATAACATTTGTACCAATAAAGCTTTCCAAGAGTTCTTGTGTCTTTTCCTGGGAAATATTGAATTCAGATTTCACCTTAATATTATACCATGTTCTTTTTTGAGCATCTTTAATCGCAGATTCGATATCAAAAACAGTATCTAGTAACAACATGCCTAATTTGGGTACTTTTGATGCCTGCAGAACTGATTCTTCCTTAACCTTGTTTAAATCTTGATATTTACCTATAGCGTCATTAACCTCTTTTATGCTCAAGTCTAACTGCAATGCAATCGTTTCAACTGGAATATTAGACTCATATAACGAAATAATGGTCTTGTTTGGATGAATTTCGATATCCCGGTTATTTATCGAACTCACATGTATTAGAAAACAATTCACTTTTATATGTATTCAATGAGAATTATATTTACCTCTTTAAACTTACTTTTTTGCCCACCCTCATGTTTTGTCTATAATGGTAAATGGCCAAATGAATCAACTTTAGTATATTAATGATAACATGTACTGGGATATATTCAACTAAACAACCTAAGGTCATCTCCGTCATGTCTAATCATATTATCACCATACAAGGAATCACACAATTTGGGCACTGAGATTAAGTTCCTTGTGGTAATAGGATTCTATTACATGTGGTGTAAGATTAAGGTCAGAACTACTCAAATGTATGTTCCTCAAAATGATATTAGAACTCATAATTTGAGTGTAATGATTATTCTAAATCAAGGAAAGATGGATAGGATATTAGATTTCATCAGAAAAGACTAAATCTTCAGTCAAAATTTATTTTGGACAATCCACCTCATAACTAGTCATGGTATCGGGATCTTCAATACCGCAGTGTCCATTGTATTTCAGGATTGGAGTACAGGTCATGTGTCCTGGTGAGACTTGTTTACAAATTCCCCCTGCTTCACCTCGTTGTTTTGTTCCATCGTCATCAATATCATCGTCACCGTTGGTTTTTATATCAAGAGTTAAGGCAAATGAAGACACAGGGTCAAACATTGTTGCTAAACCAAGTGTTGCTATCAACGCAAAAACAACAGGAGTTAAAAATAAAGTCTTTAACCCACTGGGATCGAAGATCTGAGATAAACAACAAAGGATTTCCTTTGTCTTGCAAATATCGATGTCAAGTACTACAAAATGTTTCTAAATTTTTTAATCTCTAATGTTTCAAAATCGCTCCAGATATTATACCCTGTGAATAGAAATACCTGAAAATGTAAATGCGGAATATAGGTGTAGCCCGTCATACCAACTTTGGATATAACTTCACCTGCACGAACCTTTTGATTTAATTTGACATTTGAACTTTTATAATCAAGGTGATCATATCTGGAATATTCTCCATTTGAATGCCTTATTGTAATAAAATTAGTATAAAACCAGTATGATGGATCGGGTCCCCCAACATTCGAATCATCTTTGATATAAGTCACTACACCTTCTGCTGCCGCGAGAACAGGTGTATTTTTAGGAACAACAAAATCTATAGCATTACGGAGTTTACCTGTATGTGCAGGAGAAGAACGCCTATCAATCCTTTGTAACATTTCTCTAGGGACAGGAATCCTGTACGAGTTCTTTGCCTTCATCTATGGAAAGTATTCACTTTGTATATATTTTGAATCAAAAAACTATAAGAAGATCAACCAATTATTGGGCTCTGTTCAGTTAAGAAAAACCTATAGCTTGAAGACGTCTTATTTCATATGTGTTTACCAGAAATAAAACGCCTCCAGAATACGTCTATCGGGGCTTGTATTTGTATTTTTCATGGCTATCTCTTAGGAGAACATCTGAAAGATTATCATACTGTATCAAACGAAATCATGTCACTATCTGGAACTGGATTCAAAAGTACCAACCTAAGATTATCAAGACAAAACAAAGACGAATATGT
>QCWC01000205.1 GCA_013114705.1 Candidatus Nitrosocosmicus sp.
ATACATAAAGGATAGGACAGAGAATTTTGATGATTACTTTCCCTGCAGAATAAAGAACTGCAACCTAAAACATGTAAAAAACTGGTTGAACCCGTTTGTCGACTATCATAATAAGGAATTAAAACCTGTTAACTGAACAGAGCCTATATTCACCTATGGCAAATTCTTTAACCTTATCGGATTCTAAATCAGATAAACTATTCTCTATTTGTCTACCCATGATATTATGTCTGACATTATTTTTCATCCCTACTACCTCTACCCCTACTGGCTTGTCGCTTTTGTCTAGATCAACATAGATATTTTTTGCTTATTGGCTATGTTTTTACTATTTCATTATCGGTGAATTTGACATATCCAGCATCCATATCATTATTATAATAAGAATTCATACTATCTCACACACCCACACACTAAACTGAACAAGATCGGATTTGACCAATAAAAGTATGTTGGATCATTTCCTGCATTATACAGAAGAGACACTTAATCTTCGATGATATAGAAGGATATCCTAGTGATTTGAACCTCTAGTTTAATAGGTCTGACTCCTGTGCTATTAAGGTCATATATAGTAACCATTGCCAAACTTTTCTTGTTTCTATAATAATCTGGACCTTTGTTGTCCCCCATTTTCTTTTGTTGATCGAATTGGAAAAAATGGGCCCTTCTCAATGGTTTGATATTGCTAAATCTGTCCATCGGTTTGTCGAAAGGTGGTTAAGTCCGTCTGTGGCAATTTATACATTAAGTGAGGACTTGAATCACTCTTTTTCTTCTTGACTGTCTAAATTGCATAACATCAAATAGTCGAAACTTTCATCTAGTTCTAATAATAAATAGAATGAGACCATATTACTAATTTTATCTATATTAATGCTTGGATGTTAAATTGTTTTCAAATTTCAATTCTATATCAAGCAAATAAAAATCCACAAGATTTCTAAAATACTCTATGTGCTATAAATACTATGTTTCTTTATGAATTACATTGCAAAAACCAAAAGCATCCAAAACCGTAACTACGGTATTAGCTCTGCTCATATTATCTTTGATGCCAACTACACTTTATTCCTCTTCCATAAACTCACCGGTCACAATGGTTAGTGCGCAAGAGGATCCTTCTTCTGCCCCATTTAATACATCACCAGAAAATCAGAATGAATCTTCACAAAATGCTACTACTACTACTAATGCTACAACAGAACGTGTTCCAACACAACAGGGTTTTGAAACAAAAGTCCTAGCAACGAATCTCAGTCAACCACATAATATCATCTATGGCCCTGATGATATGCTGTGGATCACTGAACGTTTTGGCAAAGTTATAACTCTGGTTGATCCGTTAAACGGGACAAAAGTAGCAACTATGCCCGTTCCTGAAGTTCACCAGTCTGAAGGTCAAGATGGATTATTGGGAATGGCATTGGACCCAGACTTTAGTAACAATCATTACATATACGTAGCATACACGTATGATGCCAATCCAGGCGAAGATCTAGAAAGGTTAACCAAAATAACCAAATTTACCTTTGATCCTTCCACATATAGTATAAGCGAGCCAGTAGATTTGATAAGTGGACTTCAGGGAAGCATTGATCATAATTCTGGCCGTCTGGCATTTGGTCCTGATGGTAAGTTGTACTATACGATAGGTGACCAAGGAAAGAACCAATTATCTTTATTCTGTCTGGATATTGAAGCTCAGACCCTTCCTACTGCAGAAGAAGTAGCTGATCAGAATTGGACTGCATATCAAGGAAAGGTTTTGAGGATGAACACAGATGGTTCAATACCTGAAGACAACCCTGAAATTAACGGCGTTCAAAGTCACATCTACACATACGGACACCGAAATCCACAAGGATTAACAGTTGGACCTGAGGGCGATCTGTATGTTGCAGAGCACGGTCCTAATTCTGATGATGAAGTTAATCATCTGGTAGCTGGAGGTAACTTTGGTTGGCCCTATATTGCAGGTTATCAAGACGATAAGGCCTACCGTTATGTTAATTGGTCTTCCGCAGGAGAGCAATGTCCAAATCTTAACTCCTTCAATATAACATCCGGCATTGCTGCAGGAGTATCGATGTCAAATGAAAGTGAGTTTAATGCACCAAACCTTATCGAACCTGTAGTTACATTCTTTACTGTTGAAAGTAATTACAACTTTACAGACCACAATTGCGGAGAACTCGCCTATATTTGCAACCCAACAGTAGCTCCATCTAGTTTGCGCCTATATAACTCCGATACAATTCCTGGATGGGAAAATACGCTTTTAATGCCAACATTAAAGGCCGGAAAAATTTACAAACTCACTCTAAATGACAATGGTACTGCCCTTTCCAACGAACCAATAGAACTTTTCCATTCTGAGAATAGGTATCGTGATGTTGCAATATCCCCTGATGGTAGTACACTGTTTGTAATTACCGACTCGGAAGGACCAGCTCAGGCTATAGGAGGTGGTGCCACTACCGAACTGTGGAATCCCGGTTCTCTACTAGAGTTCAAATATGTAGGAGAAAATATAAATAAAATGACGGGCATCCAATAACATTCCATCTACAATAACAGTACTTTTTTTTGATTGCGGACATCTCTTGACGAATTTAGATTTGTCATAGATATTCTATTTCTCCATAATCAATATAGAATGACCAGATGGTCTAAAAAATAATTAGTCTTCTTACCAACATAATATGACCACAGAAAACGCACGATGTAAATATTTTGTAGATTCAGTCTGAGATTAGAGATATTTTCTATAGTGAGGAACAGAACCAAGTACAGGTGATATTATAATTGGCCATATCCAGTTACAATTTATATTTTGCTACAGTTGATAACAAATGTATCCATATAATCTATCAACATGTCTTTTTATTGCGGTTTTATCCAAATTAAAAATCACTTTAGTGCTAAGATACCTGTTAAAATTAATCCCTTACAAGATCGACAAAAATAGAACATAGATGTTCCTAATTATATTTCTAGTTCTTGAAGAACGAGTTTATTCAATAATCCATATGATATGATATGATAACGTGATAGGCGAATCGTATTTTGATTGCTATTCTTCCTTTGTAATTTCCTGGATAAATTCACAGGATATGGCATGAAATAGTAATTTTTAGCAATATACTGCTCTTCGATCTTGAAGTTATTCCAGGTACTAATGCATAAAGAGAAAATGGATAATATTCCTCTGTAACTTGTAATTGAATTCATATTTCAGTATTTTTCAGGTATTTTCCATCTAGTAACTGATCAGGGTATATATATGATATTATTTAGATTCTATATACAGCAAACTACAGAACTTAATTTTCAAATCTTAGAAATGGGTTATGACGCCGAATACTAAGCTCATCTCATCTATCTAATTCATTTCTAAGATTTGAATTATCATCATCTAAACCAAGTAAATCTTTATCCTTGAGCTTTAAAATATTTTGGAGAGTAGCAGTATGCATCTATTTGCGATTGTAACTTTCCATGAAAATCTTGTATGCCATCCTCATATCAATATTTTGAACTTTAATTCGCAGTTATTATCACCATATGCTTAAATTGGAAAATCGAATACTTTTAGTAATGACAACAAAAGTACAAGTTTCAACAGCTTGCAAATTCGTTTAAAAAATTAAAAAAAGGTGACTGTCTAACCTCTAACCCGGTGCTGTTAACTTAAGCGTTGTTCACCTCCTTGTTATGATAATCTGAAAACATATTCAACCAGTTACTTACGTGCTTCAACCTGCAATTCTTTATTCTACAGGGAAAATAATCATCGAAACTTTCAGTTCTATCCTTTAGATATTGCATAGTTCTCTCGATAAGGCTTTTCTCCAATGAGGAATGGATATGATGCTTTAGTTTCAGGAATCGACATGCTTGAGGATACCACGTACCACCATCAGTAGATACACCGTGTTTTCCGTGAATCTTAATCAAGCCATCAAGGAATCTTTCGGCTACAAACATGTTTCTTTCCTTGGAGATGGATAGTGCGAGAATATCCCTGTTTTCGGGTTCAATTGTAACCCATAGTCAAATATACTCGGGTCCAACTTTAATCAATGTCTCATCTATGATAAATTCTGAGATCCTTTTCTTTTTGATTGATATCTTCTGAGGTGTATACTTTTGAATCCATTTCCAGATTGCAACATGACTTCTCTTTACTTTGTTTAGATGAAATATTGCTTTGGAAACACTTCTGGTTGATAAACCAAGAAAGTACAAATACAAAGCA
>QCWC01000206.1 GCA_013114705.1 Candidatus Nitrosocosmicus sp.
AACATTTGGTCTTTTATCTTCAAATCCGATTGAAAAATCCCTTTTTGTTAAAAATTATAATTCCTGAATCATATTTTCCAACCCTTAGCGATCAGCAGTCCTCGTCCATTTAACCACAATTAAATCTAGCATAATAGTTTACAGTTTGAGGCCCTTGATATTATTGTCTTGCTGACCTGATGCAATATTTACTCTTGGTAATAGCGATAGTATTTAAATTTCCTCGTAGCATCCAAAAAAACAGGAAATTGAATTACGAAAACAACATCTATTTGGGCAAAAACGAAATGAAATTTAATATCAGATAATGCAATGTTCTGCACTGTTGTAATTTAATTCATAAATTAAATAATAATTATATAGTCAAAAACCGCTAATTTGTTATATGATTTTTGTTTTTTCCCTGATTCTTATTTTTAGCTTGTTGTCTAGTCCGTTATTGACTTTTTCTCTTGTTTCAAAAAGTGCTTATGGAGATGGTCTGTTCATGGAAGAACTAGCTGCATCTTTTGGTGATCGTACTGCTAATTTGTTGATAAAAATGTCACCTCCAGTGGTTACCACAGAGACAATACAAGATCAGGGCCAAAAACCTGAAATTCAATTTAGACTTTATGATAATCAGTCAGATCAAAACTTTAAGGAAGTAACATATTTCATTACGATTGAAAAGGATGGAAAAACTTTGTTATCCGATTGGTTCTTTAATCCGAATGGAAATCTAACTATCCAGATGCAACCAAGAAACCAAAGCCAGATTTCAATCTATGGAGAACTCGATCCCATAATGAATGCTTATACTACTAGAGGCAGTGATCCAGTAGTGGCAGCTGGACCCATATTTTTGGAAGGAGGTTTGTATAACTTTATTGTTAGAATAGTGACTGTAGACTTTTCGCGTACTATCCTTCCCGATGATCAACAGCCCGTATTTGATAGCTGGCTCAGTGTTGGAGCGGCTGAAAATGCCCTGTTGGATGTAAAAGGACAAGAAGTTCCGATTAAGGTCCTGTCATACTACGATGAAATAGGAAATATAACATATAACCAACAGCCTAATTCTATCAACTTTACAATGCCATTTACTTATGATCCACAACGAATAGCTGATCCTAAAAACACCATGTTTATTCATCAGGAAGTGGAAATTCCAAAACCTAGTCCACTATCTGCGGAAGGTGGTTATCAAGGATTTACGAATGGTAAGGATGTTACAAATGTGCTGATGGTAGATGGAAATAATAAGACAAAGGATGCTGTTCACTTTATGTTGGCTAAACCAGCAGTTGAACAGATTGCAAACGAATATTTGAAAAATTCCACTAATAGTACTCAAGGATTAATGACTTTTTCTTTAATCCCATCTACGAATGGATCTCTCCCAATGAGCGGAGCGATGAACATAGAGGCAATGATGATGCCGATGCAATAGACAGTATACGCTTAAAATGGATATTCGATAGTAAGAGCTATAATTTAATAGTATTTATGTAATTTTTATCAATCTTACAAGATTATCCTTTTAAAAGATCTAACAACCAAACAAATTGTCCTGCCATACAACAAATACCTTACTTTCTGAGGAATCAGTCTAAGGATATACGGAATCTCGGATATTGTCGCTTATATTTTGAATAACAAAAGTATTGTTAGCATCACTACTACTACTACTACCTTCTAAAACCTGTGAGTAGGATAATCTTTCGGTGCCTATAACAAATATTGAAAGAGTTAAGAATATCGCTATTAAACAAATTAAAGGTAGCAAATAATTTTGCTTTCTATCATATGAAAACATGTCGTACCTATTAGTCTTCTTTAATAATAGTTTATCTTAGGGACTAAAAAGTCCTAGGTCCAACTTTTCTCTACGACTTTGGATTATTATTGGAAATAAATTTATGTGTTATACTGTTACATAAATTAATGATTATCTTTCGTTCAAAATCAAATATCTTTCTTGTAGTATCTGTATTTATTATGATAGTAGGAGTGCTATTATTTACTGGCTCAATGAATGAAAATCATTTACTCGTTAATACAATTGCACAAGGATCATACGATCAGGCTACAAATTCTTCAAATATTCTTTTGTCTAAATCTGATACGGCTAGGAATAGTTCTATGGAGAAAAATCACTCGAGTGTGGTAGCTTCAGGACATTTTGCAAATAACCAAATGAAAGATGGCATAGTAACATGGATTCAAGGTGGATTCTGGAATTTGAAAATTGATAACTCTAAAATAACGAATAGGGAAAATACTAATGCGAATGCAACTTTTGATGCAAATTTTACAATGATAAGGCCTGACGGAAGTCGCAGTCATGACCACGTTATTGATAATTTCATATCTGATAACGTTATCTTTGCTGGTAATGATATAGTTATTACTGGAATTTCACATATCAATTCAAATAATGGAACTGAATACGAAGAGGTACCTATAACTATACACCTAATGGGAAAAAAGGTGTTGGGCTTGATGATCGATGTTAACAAGACTGGCGGTCATTTTTCGGGCTCCAATGAGATGTTTGGAACCTTAGTTAGTGGAATAGGTTTGGATAATTCTACTTCCATTACCAATATCACAGTTAATGGTCCTATAACCGCAGAGTCGAATAATATTACTAGTACAAATTCAATGGTACATCCAGAACATTAGATTTTTTTTATCATATATTTAAATTAGTAAGTATCAACTAGTTTTCAAAACTTTTACCTAACTGTGGACTGGTGCTTCATAATGAAGATTAGTATAAAATAATTATCCTCCCATGATCGCTTTCCTTACCATCCAAAACTTTCTTTCATCGATAAGATGAGGAGATTGATCATCATTTTGTTCATACAAATTATTTTCATAAAGGCTTAAAGTAATGGGTGACTTGGACAATTCTTTTTCATTTAGTGAATAATAAATTATGGAATTATCATTACTTCCACATGGGAACTGACCCGCAGTGGATGTCCAAAAAGCCTCTTTAATCTTAATAACTGGACAATTACAAATACGAAACCTGTCAACACTTTCGTTATTGTTTTTTATGTTAAAATCTATATAAGGTCTATCTTCTACACTATAAACATATTCAGATAAACTATTTGAAATTTTAATGTACTCTGATGTTAAGAATCGGTTTGTATCCATAGCTATTCTTGACTGATTGATAACCGAATAGTCATCAGGGAATTGAAAGGTTATTCTCAATTTACACTCATTGCAATTAGAAAGGCATTTGTGTTCGATAGAGAAAGTCTTTTTATTTTTATCAAGTAAATATGTATAATAATTTGAGTTACTGTCGTTTTTCATATTTGTAACTATCTGATTGTTTGAAAATTCTAATTCCCTTTTATCTGTTTGTTTAACTGCTATTGAACTTTCATAATACATCTTATTCAAAAAACCTTGTTTTTGTTTTAAACTTACTATGAGAATCTGGTTCGCAACATCTTCTGTTATTAGAGTACTTTTGTTTTCATAACTATTTGCTGAGAAACTTTCAATTGATCCCTTTCTCTTATTTGAGCTAATTCTTACTAAAATAGGTATTTCTTTATCTTTACAATCGTCTTTATTTCCCCTTATACCGGGATAATAGATTACACATTTCTCATGATCAGTATCAGAATATTTTGATCTCAATCCGTGTCCGTGTTTAAATGCTCCATCTTTAGCGCCATTTACAATTTTCCACTCAATTAACGGCTCTATTGGGATTTTAAAAATATGGTTTCTTTCATGATTGCATTGCATACTAATAGTTAAAAAGCTCTCTATTGCTAGCATCATTGGAAGACCATCTCTTTTATGAAAAATGCATTTTTTATTTGAAAGATTGTAAGGAATAGTTATTCCATTTATATGATGTCTTATTGCTACAGATATAATCTTTAGACGCTTTTTGTTCAAAGTCACAATGAAATATTCTAGATTACTGACTTAAATTATGATATAAAGGTTATTCATAATTGAATTTTAATTTCGATGGCTTTTTTGTATATCTATACTTTCGTTTTAAATCTCCTTAATAGTAAAGAATTACCGAAAACGAGTGAATCACTTACTACCCAACCTAAAGCAGCTAAAGCTGGTGTTAATATCAAAGAATTTGTAAAGCCAAATAATAATCCAGCAGCTATAGGAATAGTTATAGAATTATAGGCAAAAGAAATTGTTAGATTTTGTTTTATTTTTTTTAACGAATAGCTAG
>QCWC01000207.1 GCA_013114705.1 Candidatus Nitrosocosmicus sp.
GATATCTTTATGTAACAATTACTTTTTTTGCAATTACTTGGCTAATACACGGAATAACAGCTTACAATCAATTTATTCAAGAGCAACAAGATCATCAACAACCTGTAACAACTAATCTCTTTTGGAACGAATTCATTAGACAGACAACAGAAAATTGGCAATCCGAATTTTTGCAACTGTCATGGCAGATAGGTGGTCTGATGATATTATTTGCAGTTGCCTCACCCCAGGACAAGGTAGGCGATCAACGAAAGGAAAGGATATTGGAAAAGATATTGGAAATGGAAATGGAAAAAAAAGAGTATGATCAATTTATGAGAAATCTAAAAGAAGAGTATCCAGACAAATAGGTTGAATTTATTTGCTCATAATTTTAAATCGAACTTGCAAAACTTTATCATGATTTACAAATCATTAGTCAGTTCAATGACTTTAAATGAACTATTTAAATGATTGTCATAAATTTACTACCGTTAAATACGATGCTCCCAATTAAGTTGCATGAGTAATCAAACCAGGGATGAAAATAGTATTGATTGGAAAGATAATCGAATAAAATGGAATGATATATTAAAAAAGGAAGCGAGAGGTTACGAAAAAGGTGACGATTTAGGAGAGGTACAAGAAATAGGACAAGAGTTCGTGGTAACGGAGAGAGGCAGACTCAAAAAGAGCAATTTTTATCTCCCCAAGGCATTAGTGGCAGGATTTGATGGAGACGTGTTGTGGTTTAACATCACTGAAGACGAAGCAGAGGACAATTTTAAGAAAGATAACCCACCTAAGATGGGAGAATATTCACGCTATAAATCGGCTGCTGTAACTGAGCAACCTGATGTGCAGTCACAAGAGAAGACAGATTCATTACGTGATTTACAAGAATACATACCGCTAATTGAGAAAAGACAGATCGATAAGGTTGGAACAGATTCTTCATATACCCACCCTACAGCAGGAATTGTGGACTGGGATACGATCCTCAAGAAAGGAGTACGTACGGTCGACGAAATTTCAATAGGTGTGGTAACAGCGGTGAATGAAAATGGCGTAATAGTTACAACCGAAGGAGCAAAGGAAGAATTTAATTTCCCCAAGGACGAAGTTAGATCTTTTAATGGTCAAGAAGTCATTCTTAATGTGAACGATGAAAGATTGGACCAGTTCAAGGTGAAAGTTCCCCGATAGTAGACAATCTTGTCTATTATAATTGAAGGTTCAAGAATCATTAATGAAAAGTTAATTAGTATAATTTAACTGATCTGATTCGGGAGAAGACTGACAGTCACCAATAAAAGACAAGCTGTTTTATTCTCTGAATTACAGGTCATACTAACCTAAATTATACATGCATATTAATAAATAATAAAAGATTGATTTATACCATAGATTAAGATCTTTGGTATATTCAGATACCTAAAATTAGTAAATTTTTTAAATAACCCGATAATTATTACTATATATAACTAGAAGCTAGATAGACCAAAAAATAAAAAAAATAAATTCTGCTACTTTCTCTTATTTTCTGACGATAAGTTCAGGGAGATCCAGTATTAAATCTAAATCATGTCGTAATGTTACTTCTGTGACTCCAGCTACTTCTGCAATCTTAGCTTGGGTAAGCTCTTCATCATTTTCTTTACATGCCAAATATAGTGCTGCTCCTGCCAGACCCAAGGGATTCTTTCCCGCTGCCGACTCTGTCTTCATGATATTAGTTAAGGTTCTAATGGCTGCTCGCTTTGATTTCTCCGAAACAGAACATACATTACCAATCTTTATTATTTCCTTTACAGCATCCACCTGAGGTATCTTTAGATCAAGTTCAACCATTACTTTTCTATATATTCTTGCAACTTCTTTTTCCTTTAGATTAGTAATTTTTGAAATTTCCTTCAATGTTCTTGGAATTCCCATTTCTCGACAAGCAATATACGAAGCTACGGCTAAAGCACCTTTTATGGTTCTACCTTTGATCAACCTCCTTTCTTGAATTTTTCTATACAAGTAGGCTACCTTCTCAATCGCGTGCTCAGGAAGGCCCAATGCATCCTTCATAGTGTACAAATGCACAAAGGCCGCTTGCAGGTTTCTTTTTGATGAATCATTCGTTTGGGTACGTGTATCCCATGTTCTCCATCGTCCGATTCTGCTTCGCATCGAGATATCTATCTGTCGACCTGAGGCATCTCTATTAATTTTACCTATAACTGTTGATAAACCCCTATCGTACTTCGCCAATGATGTTGGAGCCCCGGTCCTAGATCTGAAATTAATTTCTTCGGGATCGGAGCTAATCCAACCAGAGTTTTCTTGTTGATGCTGGTCAATTATGACAGTGCCACATGCAGTACAAATTAACTCACCTGATTCTTGATCGGTAATTATATTAGTGGGTTTACTACATAAAGGACATAAGATAGATGAATACGAATTTATTAACTTTTGACTCATTTTGATATTTTCCTCCACATTTCGAGTCCTTTATATAAGGTGAAACCGTCATTTTATCGTTTCTATTTTAAAAATCATTAATTAAGGGCTGTGGTTATAGTTTATTTTCATTTTACTAAACTGAATGGGATAGAAATTTAAATATCCCGTTCATTATTAATAAAAAATTTCATCTTTTTTCAACTATGTCTATAATGTATACGCTAATAATAACTGCGTATAATAAGTAAAACTATCAGTTCGCGTTTTTTTCATGATATCACATCATATTCACATCATTATAGAAAAATTGACCAATCAATAGTTTTTTATCTTCCATCTAATGTGCAAGTAACTATTCATGTAATTTTCGGAAATAATAGCAAATACCCGATCATTGTAGACGATCCTTATTTACCAGAATAATACTTTGACGCCTAACACCTTTCAAAAATAGGGAAAATGCAATTGGGTATGACAGAAGAATTTATCCTCAAATAGAAGAAAAAGGGAATGACCCCACGATTGGATGTGGATATGGTCACCAAAGCAAAGCTTATGACTTGTTTGATAGGAATTTTGAAACGCGTCGGACAATAGGAGCCAAGAGCAAGGATACAGGATAGATAATTTTACAGGAATTATTTTTAGAATATGGTCAAGCCTATCTATTTGCAGTAATAATTTATCTCAATATTGTTCGATTGGTTCATTAACAAAATGAAAAAAAACCGATTTAAATTTATCTAGGGTCATATTCTGATAAGATTATCTATAATTCTTATTACAGTAGTGCGATGAATGCCCTTTATAAAAGTGAAAAATGTTTTTAAATTAATTAATTTTCATATCAAGAATATAAGATTTTATGTATATGTAAAGCTATGACGAAGAATGCAACAAATAATGATAACGCAAAGGTTATTTTTTTTCACAAATTGATGAACTGGCAAAATATAATGCACACCCCATTTATTTGAAAGACTATGCATCTGCTCATAAGAATCCCCGTCCCGCTGGATTTTAGATCCTGACAAAATGAATCAGACATGTTTTGCAGATTATAACTATTGCACATGTTGAATAAACGAAGTAGAAGGAGAGATGTGAATGAAAGTAAATTTTGTATATTCAGATCTTAATCCTTGTGGAGGAGCGGAAAAATTCTCACTTGTTACGATGAGAGCATTTCTGAAGATGGGCTTTGAAATTGATTTAACCTCCCTAGAATTTCCAGATAGGAAAAGATTGGAAATGGCCTTTGGATATGAACTAGTTTCCGTCATGGACAAGGTTAAGAAAATAAATATTTTAGACATATTTGATTCCGAAAATATTAGTAGAAATGTAGAAAACGGATATGATTTAACAATCAATACACATGGTGACCTGGACCCTTACTATCATACAGCTTGCACAAAAAAAAATACGATAACGTATTGCCACTTTCCCTCTGCAAAACGTCTCATTGAGTCCGAAAATGAAGAATATTTTGGCAGGTATCTTAGAGTAGATCGAATGGAAAATACTATCAATTCCTATTTAATTAATCAACAAAACCTCTATCACAATAATCAAGTCAGTATGAATTCATTCAATCTAAAAAGTTATGTTGAATGGCTCAGATTTGCATATGAAGCTATGATTAGAAACAGTACATTGATCACAAATTCTAAATATAGTCAACGTGCGATTCATGAGAGCTTTGGAATTAATGGTAGTTTGGTGATTTTTCCACCTGTTGACGTAAATACATTCAGGGAAGAATCACTCATAC
>QCWC01000011.1 GCA_013114705.1 Candidatus Nitrosocosmicus sp.
TAAAATTCAGAATTATCAAACTCTCTTCTGAAGCAAATGTAGGTTTACAACTATTTGGTTTAGAAAACGGATTGAAATCTTCGTTAAACGAAAATGAAACCATAACTGAAGATAGTAAATTAACACACACCCAAGTAGCAGGCAATGAAACTGCTTATACTACAACAATTTATCCCACACCTGTTGGAAACTTTAAGATAAGAAGATATCTGGTTTCCCATGGGGGCCAAGGATATTTGATTGCATTCCAGGACAGGGCTGAAAAATTCGAATCCGAGGAAAGTCAAAAAATTTTTGAAACAATACTTGATACCTTTAAATTTCTGGATTCATAAAATATTATATCTATTTATAGTAACAATTGACCAGTCCAGGATAGCGACTGATAGAAAAAAGCAAAGTGATAGTGGTGATAGCGGTGGCGGTATTAATTCCAATAAAATCATTGGATGTAGATTGCAGGTTTGTAGGGTCTTGAAAACCTAGACTTATTCTTGGGGTCTACCAACTGCTGATCATTTTCCTCAAATATCTCTATATCTTGTGGTTGTATGTTCAATTCATTAGCAATAAGTGATTTTGCATCAAGTAATGATATTTTTTCGTCAAAGTGAGTTATTTTTCCTCCTCCTCCTTTTCCCCCTCTTCTTGCTAATTCGGTAGGAGACAAGGATAAGATATCCTCATTAATTTTTTTTACCAAATCAGTATTGCTTTTAATAAATTTCTTCTCATCCTCAGATATTGTATCGTCACTCAATAGCGATTTCATTATTACACCAAAATTTCTGGTGTTTGCGTTTATAACAATATCGATCATGCTTTTATACAACTTTTTTTTATCGGCAGATGCCAGATAAATGTAAACTTTTTGAGGGTTTGTGTTTTTGGTAACTTTGACTATCTTATTCAAATCTTCAAGTAAATTTGAAATCATGAGTTCATTTTCTTCAGTAACAAGATTTTCCAGATTTTTATCAAATTCTGGCCAACTAGTACTAAATACGGATTGTTTGTTTGTTTCTTTGCCGGATAGTAAATTCCAAACCTCCTCTCCTAGAAAAGGACAAAATGGTGCAAGCATCTTAATTCGGAATTTCAAAAACATGTATACGACAAAGACATAGTTTTCTTCCTTGATTTGGGCTTGATCTTTTGACATTCTCCTTTTATTATACCATTCAAAGTCTTTATCCATCAAATACAATACGGTATTAAGAGCATCTCTTATCCTAATCTCATCAAAAGATTTTGAGACTTCAACAGTAGTGCTATTAAGCCTATGAAGTAACCATTTATCTTCCAAATTCAAATTGTTAACCAAACTAGTCAATGGACTAGACTCACCATCAGAAACACCAACCAGTGTCTCTATTGATTTTGATTTTAACACATTTTCATTTTGTGCTATAAAATTATTGGCAAATTCATAAATTTCATTTAGTCTTGAGTATATACCTCGTAAAGTCGTAAATGAAAAATCAACATCTTGAAGCAATTCTCCTAATACCAGCATAGCAACACGGATGGAATCAGCATTAAATCTCTTTATGGTACTTCTCAGTGGAATTATATTTCCCATAGACTTTGACATTTTTTTCCCATCCATAAGCACTGACCCATTTACCACTATCTGCTTTGGCCACAACGTTTTTGGAAATATTATCGAATGGTTGAATATGAAAAACGACAAGTGATTGGGAACCAAATCTCTTCCAGAGTGTCTTGAATCTAACGGATAGTAATATTCAAACTCATTTTTGATCTCTTGTGCGATTTCTAAGAACTTTTGATACGAAATATCTTTTTCTTGTAATTCATTCTGGTTTGCTTGATTATGATCCTTTATTTGGGATTCATTGAGATATGGAGCATTTTTGTCTTCAAAATTATTTGGTTTCTTATCCAAGAGCACATAATCAAAAAAAGAATTATCAATATAGCCTATGTACTTGTCTAAATCATACAGATTAACGTATTTTGCTATGATGTAGTATACCATATAGATTACAGAGTCAGATAAACTTTCAATTAGCCATTCTCTATCCCAGGGCAAAAGTGTGCCTAACCCAGACTTTCTTGCACATGCTCTAACCTTAAGCCAATCAAAAACATTTCTAAATTCTTTTAAAATTTCTTGAGGTATTATTTCCATTGAATTAAGGCACTCATAAGCGAGTGACTTCCACTTTGCATTTCCATAATTTAGAAACCATTGATTGTCCAACAATTTTACATAACATCGAGTTCCGCACCTACAGTAAACAGGTTTATTTGTCAATTCATAAAATAAAACTGCATGATTATCTTTCATTAGATCCTCTTTTACCTTCTCCTTTGCAGTAGCAACGGTCATATTAGAATATGGATATGTCTTGTCGTTCATCTTTCCAGAATAATATTCCAATGAATAGAGCTCCGATGTGGCTTTTTCTAGATTAGGATCACTTTGTCCAGTAATTGAATATTTTTCTAAAAATAACATAGCTGGTACCTTGACATCTTTGTTAGCGGATTCAAACCCCTCATTGAGATTGTTTTTTTCGTTGGTTGAATGCTCTTCGGTATTTGCAGATTTAGAGGAATGGGCGTCAATTGTGGTGGAGGTGGAAATATTGGTGGTATTAGTGTGTGCACCAGAAGCTGCAGAAGCTGCAGAAACATCAGGATCAACAACTCCTGCCCGAGCAATATCAGAGTTCGCTGTTTTGTTACCAGTTATAGTATTTTGTTCCTCTTGTGACTGTAATTTAGACTCTATAATGGAAATTGGTATAATATCTTTAAAATTAGAACGGGTAATATTTCCAATCGAATCTGTTTTCTTAATATCTATCAAGGCCTGAAGATCGTAAGGAGCGTGTGCCGGTACGGACATTACTACTCCGCTTCCTTCATCCAAAGTAACAAAACTGGCAGGCAAGATCGGAACGCTTTTTTTGGTAATCGGGACTGTCACCGTCAGACCAATAAATTCTGAGCCGTTAACTTCTTTAACTATGTTAACGTCGTAATTCATATGAGTTAGTTTGTTTGTGGCTTCTTTACTTACCAACCAATTTTCTTTACCATCAATACTTACTATCAGATATTTTTCGTTTGGGTTAATCCAAAGATTGGTGACTCCAAAAAGAGTTTCAGGTCGTAGCGTAGCTACAGGCAAAAACAGATTACCGCTTTCAACTCCTTCTAGACGAAGCTTTATCAAAGTATATTCTGTAAACGCAGGTTCTACATCTCCCAAAGTATCGTGTTGACTCACAGGATTGCTATCATTTGGACACCAGCCCACTGGGTGAGACCCCTGTTCGATAACTCCGAGTTTTTTTAAGGTTTCAAATTGCCAAGATATTAATTTCTTGTAAACCGGATCGATAGTAGTAAATTCACGTCTCCAATCAATAGAGTATCCCATTTCCTTCATCCCCAACCTGATTTCATTGTGAAAGTACTTTGCAATCTTTAGAGGATCAACAAATGAATCGATATCTTTTTTATCAACTTTATAAATTGTCTTAAAGTTCTCTATAATTTCGGTATCACCTGCTTGTACTCTCTTTGACATTCCTAGTATTGGGGTGCCCGTATAGTGGAAACCCATCGGAAAAAGGACATTGTATCCCTTCAACCTCTTATACCGGGCATGTACGTCTGCAATGGTGTATGTTCTGCCATGTCCTATATGTTGAGGCGAATTTGGATACGGATAGGCCACAGTAATAAAAAACTTTTTTATGTTAGGTTGTGGGTCCGATCTATTTGTATGATTTTTATCCCAATAATCTAGCCATTTTTTCTCAATTGAATTCCAAATGTTTTCATCACTTGACATTTCCCTATCCCTATTGAAATTATTTCCCTCCTGTATTTGAAAATTCGGAATTTCTTTATGAATTTGTTGGTCAAAAATTAATAAATCAAGCAATCCAAAAATTTCTTAAGTCACTCCTCTAAGTTTCAGATGTAACAAAAAAAAATTAAGAAATTACTTTGCTTGCTTAGAAATATCTTGTCCTATAAATACAACGGGTAATTGGATTGTAGTATAATCTTTTTATGCTGAATATTATGCCCGCACAAAGTCGATTTAAGTATACAAGCATCATGGGGGTTTGTGAAAGGCTTAAGTTAACCTCAAAAAGAATTATAGTAAGATTGGAAAAGTCATTAGACTATTCTAGGTATCGAAGTAGTAGTATTCTCATTCCGCTATTAATTGGAATTGTTTTGTTTCTGATTCTTTATTTTTATTCTCGTCTCACTACTCCAGGTCAGGAGATATATCTCTCCAAATCGCTTTATTCACTTGCTCAAATCGTCCTATCTTCCTTCCTCGTCAGTTTGGCTTTGTTTTATGTCAGCATTCATAGATTCTACTTTTCTAAAAGCCATGCAGAAAAGGATCCCAAATCTCTATTATATCAGATTCAATACCCATTTAGGCTCAAAAAATACAAACCCATATTTTTTGGCAGTGCCGCAACCTATTTCATTTTTTTTGGATTTCTATCGAATATTTTTATTTATTTCATTGACGATCACACTATTTTTTCGATAGTAACTTTACCTGCCCCAAACCACGGCTCTACACAGGTAGCAGACATAATTCCAAATGCTAATAGTACTGCAAATCATGCACCCCAGCAACAGCATCAAGAATTGCCTTCTAATAATCATCAGGATCTTTCTGCTCCCCATACTACCAATCCTGCACATTCTTCTTCTGAAACTTCTGCTCTTAATTATGAACAAGATCAAAATACTTTTAATTCAACCTTTGCAAAAAATTATCCTTATTTTCAACTGGTTATTTGCTGTAACTCAATAGGATATGTCCCGATGCTAATTATGAAGATGACTGAGCATTTTTCAATATTAATAATTCCTCTTAATTTAATAATTGCTACTGTAATTTCAGTTTTAGTGGGTCTGAACACCACTTTGAATATTTATTTGCTGTCGAGGCAAAGATCAATCAAGCTATCAAAAAGAAACTTTTTTGGGGCTGTAGGGATATCCGCTGGACTTTTTGTAGGCTGTCCCACATGCACTGGTAGTTTGTTTTACTCTTTAGTAGGGATCAGCTCGTTAGTGCTTTTTACATCACTTAATCTCTACCAAATACTCTTTGTTCTTATTAGCGTTCCCATGCTCTTTGCATCATTGCTTTTAATGATGAAGATGCTCCAGAAATCTTTTATAGATTCGTGTAGGCTGTAAAAAAGAGAATTTAAAAAAAATGTGGGATGGCGGTTGTTTTACTCTTTGTCGATAAATTCGTCTGGAGATGGAGGCTCCGGAGCAATACCTTTTCTCTTTCTAATATCAGTTACCAGACTCCTGATAACCGATTGAGGTACTGCTTGCCATGTCTTAAAGTAAGTACTCCACATTGCTTTGCCGGCTGTGCCACCTCTCATTGTTTCAGACAAGTCGAAAGTCTCTGAAGCAGGAACTTCTCCTAAAATGATAGCAATGACTCCTTTTTGATCTACGTTTAATAATTTTCCACGCTTTCCTGATAAGATACCGGCCACAGTGCCTATCTGTTCTTGTGGACATTTTACTTCAATTCCGAGAATTGGTTCCAGGAGTACCGGATCAGCAATAAGCATAGATCCCAGCATAGCTCGCCTTGATGCAGGCATCAATTGTGCTAAACCTCTGTGAGCAGGATCCTCGTGGGGAACAAAGTGATGTAATACAAATTTGAGACCTCTTACTTGTTCTTGAGCAATTGGACCTGAATGAATTACATCATCAAAACCTGATTTTATGGAATCCATAGATTCCTGTATGAATTGGACACCCTTTGTCTCATCTGCAAGCATGTTACCGGTTGGATCAACTGTTACAACACTTCTTGCTTCGTCTGAACTCCAACCCTTTTCCCTTAGTATACGGGCCATTTCCTTTTTATCCATATCCTCTTTTAGTTGGCCCGTTCGTATCATCTCTATGATTTCCTCACTAAGAGGTTCCACCCTCAAAAAGATCTTATTATGTTTGTTTGGTGATTTGCTCATTATCGGACCTGCTTTACCTTTTATAGTTTCACGATAATTAATCAATGGTTGAGTCGTTTTAATATCCAACCCTGCTTCTTGCAAAAGAGAAGTAGCAATTTCGAGGTGTAATACACCCATTCCAGCCATTAATGTCTCTCCGGTCTCCTCATTGATCTTAACAATAAGGTTAGGATCTTCAACTGTGATCCTTCTTAAGCCTTCAACTAATTTTGGTAAATCTTTAGGATGTTTTGGTTCCACTGCAATAGTAACTACAGGCTCAGAAACATACTTTATTGATTCAAAAGCATCAACATTTTTCAATGATGATATAGTTTCTCCTGCAACAGCGTAATCTAATCCCAACAAAGCGGGTATATTACCGCATGGCAGAACACTTACAACTTCACGAGTATTACCCATGTAAATATTAACTGACTGTACCTTGCCTGTTCGTTTTGCATCAATCAAATAGACTTCATCTCCATCCTTTATGGTTCCTGAAAATAGACGTCCTGTCGCAACCCTACCTGCTTGTGGATCAACGTTTATCGTAGTAACCATCATCAGAGCCGGTCCATTCTCGTCACAATTAATCAGCGCTTTTCCAATGTCTGAATCTAAATCACCTTGCCAAATTTTTGGAATTCTATATTTTTGAGCAACGTGAGGTGGAGGGTGATGCTGAACAACCATACCCAGCACAGCATCATGTAGTGGTGCCCTTTCTGATAATTTCTTTATAGATGTAGGATCAGTTGAAGTATAAGCGTCATAAACATCTTTAAAACTGATCCCCTTTTTCTGTGCCACCTTGAAATTAAAACCCCAACGATCTTTGGCCGAACCAAAAGCTACTGTATTGCCTTGAATACTTACCTTCCATTTCTCTTTTAACTCGGGTTCAGCATATAGATCAACAAGTCTATTAAATTCTGCAATAATATTAGACAACCATTTTTGCATAGCAGCTGGGTCTAATCTCAATTCTTTAACTAATCTATCAATTTTATTAATGTATAAAACTGGTCTAACTCTCTCTTCTAGAGCTTGGCGTGTTACAGTTTCGGTCTGGGTCATTATACCCTCCACAGAATCAGAAACTACAACAACCCCATCAATTGCTCTAAGAGCTCTAGTAACTCTTCCTGTAAAGTCAATGTGCCCAGGCGTATCAATCATGTTGATCACATATTCTTTACCATCATCATTTTCGTAGAATAGCGTGACATTAGCCCCTCTGATAGTCATCTGCCTATTTTGTTCTAATTTCATAGAGTCCAAGGCCAAGGCTTGACCAGCTACACTTGGAGATATAATTCCGGAAGCTGCTAAAAGACTATCACTCATAGTTGTTTTTCCATGGTCTACATGAGCGATAACACCAAAATTTCTGATTTGATCTTTATTTCCAATAATCCTAAGAATATCTTGTGTCGATTTAAACTTGGGCATACTACATTTCAAAAAAGTTTTTCTAGGGTTATTAAACCTTCCTTGAGATAACAAGCACCTTATCATTTGATCTCTCCTCATCTGACTATGACAAAAAATGACAAGTTCTCATAGTTTTCCTAGGATAATAACAAGTAATTTCCCTGAAATCTACCCTGGTTTAGTGTGCAGGATTAATCTATACGAAGAAATATACAATTCAAAAATCAAGAGTTAACTAGGCAAGACAGTCATGACTTTTGGCAGTTGTAAATTTGATGACCGCGAAATAATGGACGCCTGATCGTTAGTTAATCGCAACCCGTTAACTTATATTGCAACATTTATCTAAAAATTAGTAAAGTCATGGTAGATGAAATTAGGGTAGGTCATACTCCTGACGCAGATGACGCTTTCATGTTTTACGCCATAGAAAATGAATTAATCCCTATGAACAATTTTAGGATTGTCCATCATGTGGAGGACATTGAAAAATTAAATAAAAGGGCATTAGACCATGAGTTAGAAATTACCGCAATCTCCGCTCATGCACTAGCCTATCTAAGCAATTATACAATTTTGATGAGTGGTGGAAGTTTTGGGATAAATTATGGTCCCATAATTGTATCAAAAGAAAAAAATTCACTTGATAATGTATCCAATGGAGTGATTGGGATTCCTGGCTACATGACATCTGCATATTTGCTTATGACAATTTCTCTTGGAAAACAAAAATGTAAAGAATTTCTTTTTAGTGACATTCCTGATGCAGTATTTAACAATTTAGTAGATTATGGTCTGATAATCCATGAGTCTCAAATAACCTATGAATCACAAGAATTACACAAGTTATTTGATTTGGGGCAATGGTGGAATAAGACTTCGGGTGGTCTACCTGTTCCCCTTGGAATAAACGTGGCCAGCAATAACTTGATGAATATTTCACGAATTCGGGATTTTGATGAATTATTGAAAAATTCCATACAATATAGTCTGGATCATTTAGAAGAAGCAATTGAATTTGCTTCAAAATATGGAAGAGGGACTCAGAGATCGGTTTTAACAGAGTTTGTGAAAATGTATGTTAACGAATTTACCTTAGATATGAGAGAACAAGGAAAGAGTTCCATATCAAAGTTGTTTGAATTGGCACATGAAAAAGGCATTATTGAAAAAAATGTTCCTCTAAAATATTCAAGGTAAATTGGCTAGTCGAAATTTTGCTCACCCAAAGTAAGAGACTAGTACCAATATGCTTGTAAGCATGTTTAATTTAAAAACAATGTAGAAATTCAATCATTGCTGATAGGATTAAAGAAAGTATCCCTTTGCACCGGCTGTCGTCCTATTTCTTTTATCAAGAATTGCAATTCATTTGTTGTAGTTTGATTAGGTTTCCCAGCGGCTTTGAAAATTTCTTCTGAAAAGGCCGTTCCCACCAAATCATTACCACCATAGCAGAGTGCCACCTGTGCGAGTTTCTTGCCTAATGCAATCCAATAAACGGAGACATTGGGCAATACATTTGCCAGCAATAATCGCGCCAATGCAATTACCCTTAGATCATACGTTGAAGGACTTTCACTTGTAATAGTATGCTCCTTTTCCAACCGTGTATTCTCTAAACTAAATTTTAGCGGAATAAATGTAGTAAAACCGCCTGTCTTTTTATTTAACTCACGCAACTTTATAATGTGATCAACAATATCTTCTGGTGTTTCTATATGACCAAAAAGCATCGTACAATTGCCCCTCAAACCGATTTTATGTGCTTGATAAGCTGTATCCAACCACTCTTCTCCAGAGCATTTTCCAAGGACAATTTTATCTCTCGTATTCTTGTTAAAAATTTCTGCCCCACCACCAGGCAATGCATCCAGCCCCGCCTCTTTAAGTCGAGTCAATACTTCCTTTATCGAGTTCTTCGTAACCTTTGAAATAAAAAAGATCTCGGCAGGTGTCAGTGCCTTAATTATAACCTTGGGAAATCGTTGCTTAATAGACCTGAACATTCCCTCGTAATACTCCATATCCAACTTTGGATGGAATCCGCCAACGATATGAAGTTCAGTAGCATTTAATTGATTAATAGCTACTTCTGCTCTCTTCACAATGAGTTCATTTGTTAAAGTGTATGCATCATCATCCTTTTCCTTTCTATAAAATGCACACAGTTGACAACTTGCAGCACAGATATTAGTATAGTTTAGATAGTATGATGAAACAAATGTAACATTTTCGCCACGTATCTGTCTCCGCAGCCGATCGGCAGCGTTACCCAACAAAAATAGGTTTTCATTTTTCATGAGGTCGACGCCGTCCCTAAAGTTTAGTTCTTCGCCGTTCATCGCCTTTTCCAACGAAGCCGTTGGCTTGGCCAAAATGTTAGACAATACTATTAATCAATCATTTAAAAAATATAAGTGCTTTCAGAAAAAAAACTAAAACTGTCAAAATCAAAGATTAAATTGTACGAAGAACAACATTATTTAATCATTGCAAAATAGCCAGATCAGTCATGATATTTTTAAAGGTTCTGAATTAGAAAATACGGTAGATAAAATCCTAAATGATCAAGATTTAGAGATAAATGATCTCATTTATTTACTGAAATCGCCTGAAATTCAGAGGCTCGGATTAATAGGTAATAGCTTGCGTGAAAATTTGTATGGTAAGCAGGTTTCATTCATCAATAATATAATCCTTAATTATACAAACGTATGTGTAACTTATTGCAAATTTTGTGCTTTCTACAGGCCTCCTGGACACGAGGAGTCCTACACTGTCAGTAAGGAAGAAATAATTGAACGAATCGTTTTTGCAAAGAAAAATTATGATATAAAGCAAGTCTTATTTCAAGGTGGACACAATCCGAAGTTAAACATAGAGTACTTTGAAGATATATTTAATACGATCAGGTTAAAGTGCCCAGATGTTGCAATTCATGGTCTATCTGCATCTGAAATTGACATGATTGCAAGAGTAGATAAAAGTTCTCATCGAGAAGTTTTAGAAAGGTTGCACATAGCAGGATTGGAATCATTACCTGGAGCAGGAGCAGAAATACTTGTAGACGAGGTGAAGGAAATTATAAGTCCTCTTAAAATTTCAAGTCAAACTTGGCTGGAGATTATGGAGACTGCACATAAGATTGGAATCAAGTCCTCAGCAACTATGATGTATGGAACAGTTGAAACAATAGAACAGCGTGCCCGTCATCTCATAAAGATTGCAGAGCTGCAAAAACGTACACGTGGATTTATGGCTTTCATACCATGGAGTTTTGAACCAAATAAAACCGAGATCCAAGAAATTGGGACAGTTCAATATGCCATGGGAGGGTTTGAATTGTTGAAAATGATATCGGTATCAAGAATTGTGTTTAATGGATTAATAGATCATCTTCAATCTTCATGGCTTACTAACGGAATTGGCATGGCACAACTTGCAATATTCCATGGATCCGACGACTTTGGTGGCACATTAATAGGTGAAGAAGTAGTAAGCGCTACAGGTGCTCGGTCTACTGAGCTTTTGGCAAATAACATAATAAATGCAATAAAGTCAATGGGTTTTGTTCCAGTAGAGCGAAATAATAGCTATGATTGGTTGAGAACATTTTAGAAATTTTTTAGTTTATTTAATTATATAATTTTCCATTTTGACAAACTGAACTAATATAAATAGGTTTATAAATGAATTTATGTAAAAAATACAATTGTGCCAGTTGGAATAGATGACATGGCTATCTATGTTCCGAAGCTATATGTGGATTACAAAGACTTCGCTGAGGCTAGGGGAATAGACCCTCAGAAATTAGAATACGGTATAGGAATTAAAAAGATGGCTTTGGCCGATGCGAATCAAGACCCTGCTAGCATGGCCGCAAATGCTTGTATGAGGTTAATGAAAAATAATGATCTTCATCCTCAAGACATTGGTAGGATATATGTTGCAACAGAGTCTGGCTTGGACGAATCAAAAGCCATGAATTCATTTGTGATCGGAATGCTAGAACAAGTGTATGGAGAAAGTACGCTCGAACATGCGGGGGGTATCGAATGCAAATTTGCCTGTGTTAGTGGCTCATATGCTTTGTATGATAATACTAATTGGATTAGGGCTGGTGAAAGTAACGATAAAGCAGCTATTGTAATAGTTAGTGATATAGCAAAATACGATATTGGTTCCGCCGGAGAATATACCCAAGGAGCGGGGGCGGTTGCATTATTAATAAAGGAAAATCCCAGGCTTGTATCCTTCGATGAAAGAGTTACTTCAACTATAATAAAGAATGAGTATGACTTTTACCGCCCATTTGGGAAAGAAACTCCACTAGTCAACGGCTTGTATTCAAACTTGCTTTACCTAATTCAAGTAAGAAAGGCTCTTGAAACTTACAAAGAAAAAGCTCTCAAAACAGGAATTGTAGTTCTCAAGGAAGATGAATCAATTACAGATCATATCGACTATATTAGTGTGCATCTACCTTACCGTCGCATGGGCGAGAAAGCTTTGGCTTACTTGCTAAGACATGAATGGAGACACTTGCCACGATGGAAAAAAATAACAGAAGAAATAGGATTGGATGAGCCTGTACCCAAGGATCCTCGTGGGACTATAGAATCGATTTTGGCAGATGTGGAATTTATGAAGGCAGATGAAAGGTTTAGAAGAGAATTCATGAAAACTGAACATTACAAGAACGTATTTGACAGAAAAATGTCTTCATCCCTGCAAGCTTCAGCATTAATTGGAAATCTGTACACTGCTTCGATGTATATGGGGCTGAGGAGTTTATTGGAATTTGAATATCTAAAGAACGTTGATCTTTATGGTAAACGAATTGGATTTGGTTCTTATGGAAGTGGTTGTAGTGCAATGGTATTTTCGGGAGTGATCCAGGAGAATTATAAAGAATTAGTATCTCGTATGAATTTAGACAGAGATATTGGACCTAGGACAAAAATGTCTATTGAAGATTATGAGAAATTGCACAAAAATACACGAAAATATGATCAGGCATTTTTGAATGCAGAGGATGAATTTATTCTAGTTAATATTGGTGGCAATACCGCCGACAGAGCTGGATTCAGAGAATACTGCTACGCATCCTAGCCTGCATTATCTAATTTTTTTGTAAATGCTCAATTATTTTATCAATTTATATTTTATTTTAAGTTTATCAAAAAGATTTATCAATACTTTAGATTGATCTTTATTTTCTAATTCAAGGCTTAAATAAACTCCTGCTGTTCCTGCAGAAATGTTTGAACTTAATCTGTCATGGACTACTTCAACTATGTTTACATTTGCTCTTGTAATTTCATCAACAATGTTTTTGAGTGCACCAGGTTTGTCAGTCAACTCAATAAATAGTTTTATCATTCTCCCAGTTTGCATCAGCCCTTTTGCAACTACCTGACCTAGCAAATACATATCGACATTCCCTCCTGAGAGAATTGACACGATATTCTTATTTTTAGAAAGGAGTTTTCTATTCGATATAAGGTATGCCAGCGAGGCTGCACCTGCTGGCTCCGTAACTATTTTAGATCTTTCCATAAGTAGAAACATAGTTTTGACTATTGATAGGTCGTCAACTACTACAATGTCGTCTACAAATTTCTGAATTATCTGGAATGGAAGTTTTCCAGGTGTTTTTACTGATATACCATCTGCAATTGTATAACCATCTTGGACATTACTAATCTTATTTTTTTCTATGGATCTTTTCATAGAAGGGAAGGCAACAGACTCAACCCCAATTATCCTGATTTTTGGATTAAATGATTTTGCAGCTATTGCAACGCCAGCTATTAATCCTCCACCTCCAACAGGAACGTAAATTTCATCAATTTGCTTCAAATCTTCAAGAATTTCTAAACCCACTGTTCCTTGTCCTGAAATAATGTCAGGATGGTCAAATGCAGGTACTGGTGTTTTCCCTTCGGTTTCTGAGATTTGGAGGGCATACTTTGATGATTCATCATAATTGTTTCCTTCTAAAATAACCTGGGCGCCATAAGATTTGGTGGCCGCAATTTTGGCTGGAGATGCATTCTTAGGCATTACAATCGTACATGCCATTTTATTCATCGCCGAAGCATAAGCCACACCTTGTGCGTGATTACCCGCCGATGCAGCTACAACGCCATTTCTTTTTTCTTCTCTGCCGAGTCCTTCGATCATAGCAACAGCACCTCTGACCTTAAAGGAGCCAGTCTTTTGATAGCATTCTAATTTTAAAAATATCTGATTATGACATATATTAGAAAAAGTATTTGAACGGATTAAGTCTATTTTTCTAATTGAAGACTTTGGCATTAACCTTTGGGCCTCTTTAATAGTATTTAGATCGATATTAGAAATTTCTATTCTCAAAAGATAGGTAATTTATGTTTAATTTATATCTAATTTTACAGAATTGGATTCTATTTAAACTACCAAATTGACGTATAGTATTCTCAACAAAAAGTGTATGTCATTTCAGCTGCCATGAATGAAGTAGCGAGTAAATTTAGCTAGTCCCGGAGTTACTTTTTTTAGCCGGTGTAATCATAAACCGTAGAACAGCGTCTTCTATTCTCAGAATAGTAATGGTAAATTTTTGAATATATTGCGATAGCTAATTGAATTCAATTTACAATGTAAAATCCGTAGGAGAAAAGGCGTCAACCTCAGGCAACGATATAACCTTTCTCACGCTTTCCTATCTAGGCCCAGAAATTTATTTTAAGGACTTAATAGTTATCACACAAATGTAGCTTTTTTCTCCATCAATTTTACATTGTGATGTTTATTGAATATTTACAGAATCAAGGATTCAACCTAGAAATAGCCGGTTGTATGGATAAAAACAGTATCGAATATTAGAAGTAAGTTCAAGATATTTGGCCAAATTAATAGGAAGGTTTCAAAATTGCATCCTTTGTAAATTGTCATACGAATAAAGCAAATTAAATATGACTATGACTGAGCATCTATTTTCTAGATATTTATCTTGTTTCACGTCTTTTATCAGATAGATAAATCTAGTTTTATCTATCCATAATATCCTTTTGAGAAATCTTATGAAATTGGGGATTAATGGATTGCTAATATCTCAGTTATTTCATCAAACCCTCTTTTTATTTCATTTAGAGTTTCCTTAGATATTTTTTCGAAATTTATGACTGAGGTTTTTTCTTTTGTTTTTTTGTTTTTTATCATTTCAAAGTCAATATAGATTACCATACCTTCCTCTCCTTGAAGCATTTTATTTTGATCTAGGGAAGCTAGGTTGATTTGGTAAGCTTCTATAATAAAAGATTCTAACTTTTTCTTTAATTTACCTATGTGAATATCGTTTTCCTCAACAGAAGGATAATTTTCTTCCAGCTGTGAAGCCTTCTCAATAAGTCTCCCAGACAGTTCACTTTTTGTAAACAAATCTTCAAAAAGCTGAGAATTATCGACTTCTTTATAACCCAACTTTTCTAATTCTTCCTTAATTATCCGATCTCCTTCGGTGGTAATTTCATTCTTCGTATTACTGTTTAGATTCTCAGCCTCCCTTATTTGCTTTGATAGATTTATGACTTCTTTATCAACTTGATAGTAGAATAGGGAATGAAATTGTATACCCAAATAAACATACAAGTAATAATTTTCAATTTCTAAACTCAATTGAATATAGATACGCCGCAAATCGTCTGACTTGGTTGACTGAACACTCACTATTTGCCACTTAGTGGGACGGCTGGTTATTGATTTCTCAACTGAATTGAAAAATTTGACAATGTGATTTGGGTCAAATGAGCTGATATCTATAACAGAGAAATCAGCAAGCATAACTTTGGTTTCAAAGGTTACAAAATTTTTCTTTATTGCATTTTCGAATGCTTCCTTCAGGTCATGATAAAAATTATTTATTAGAATGATAATATCTTTGTCTTTTCCCTTTTCTTTTAAAGGTAATCGCATTTATTTTAATATTGACACTACCTATTTATGTTTGAATAAAAGAGTACGCATCAATAGATTAAAATATCATCTGATGGACAATATCTTTATGCCGACTGCTTATATATTGATAAATTGTATCTTAGGAAAAGAAGAGGACATTATAAAGCAAATATCTCAAATTCAACAGGTAAAAGAAGTTCGTGGCACATATGGTGTTCATGATATGTTTGTGAAAATTCAAACCGATACGGTTGATGAGATGAATAATACAATAACGAATAGCATAAGAAAAATAAATGGTATAACTTCGACTGTAACTCTAGTTTCCATTCCAGAGCAGGGTGGAAGAGGTTAACTTTGTTTATTTTTTAATATGCAAGAAAATTAGAAATGTGCTTAATCCAACGGTAATCCAACCTACAGCTCCAACTATAACAAAAATGAAATAAATCGGGACTATCAATGCAATTGCCGATAAGGCCGCGCCAAAACACCACATAAAGAGAAGAATTTGAATATCTATTTTAGAAACTTGCATTTACCCTCTTAAATCCTCATCGTATCCCAATATAGTATTAATCGTGGTTCCACACTCATTACAGATTTGGAATTCGATGAACTCCAAATCATCATACTTACGGTAAGAGAAACTTTTCTTATGCATACAAACCATTTTTCTAAAATTCTTGATTATACAATTAGCACCTCATATATTCTTGAAGTGCCGCCGGTGAGATTTGAGCTCACGACAGCTCGGTCTTCAGCTTCACCCTGCTTTATCTTGCAGTCGAGTGCTCTTCCAGGCTGAGCTACGACGGCACATTTTAAAAACATTATCTAATATTATATATATTATTGCTTTACTGGTTGGTAGAAAAAATTTATATCAAAAAGATATGCATGATTATTAAATAAAATTCAACCCCAATCCTAATAAATAAATGAGTATATTTTAAAGAATTAGCTATGACAAATAAGAATGAATTGGACACTTCAGCTAATGAATCGTCTTCAGTATTTGAGAGTCCAGAAGAAAAAAAGAAAAGGTTTCTAATGGAATTCGAAAATCCATTTAAATGCGACAAATGTAGCGAGAGGTTCAAAAAGAAAAAATATCTAAGAGAACACAAAGCCGAAGTACATGCATACTAGTTGTGTTAGCTTGAGGATGTTGGCTTCTGTAACCTTTTAAGAAGCGCTAAGAAAAATTAATTCAATTATATGAAGATTTATACCAAATCTGGGGACAAGGGTAAAACTAGTCTATTTGATGGAAGCCGTGTTGATAAAGCAAGCAATAGAATAAAGTCGTATGGTGTCATAGACGAGGTAAACAGCCATGTTGGAGTTCTCATATCTCTCTCTTATAACAAACATGAAGTCCTAGATCTAATTAACATGCTCTTGGTTATACAGAAACAATTATTTGTTCTTGGAAGTGATCTTGCTAATCCGTCGAACAAAATTTCGGATTATCCTCGTATAAACCCGGAGAATGTCACTTATCTAGAAAATCAGATTGATGGCCTAGACGAGCATTTGGAACCTTTAAAATCCTTTATTCTTCCTGGCGGATCGATCCAGGCATCACAATGTCATGTGATTCGTACTGTAATTCGCAGGGCCGAAATTTCTATGGCCGAATTATATTCAAATAATGAAATAAGTGAAAGTGCTTTTATCTATATTAATAGATTATCAGACCTTTTTTTTATGCTGGCTAGGACATTTAACAAGCGACAGGGACGGGATGACATAATCTGGAAAAAAGGATGATTTTTTTTGGAATCTTGTCATAAAGTAACTCGATTTGCTCATAAGGCAAGAAAATAAATTGACAAATCATAAAATACGAAGTTGTCAACGTTATCTGATATTATGCTCTAATACTATAGGTATCAAGACACCAGCGGGTTCAACGAAGTATTTTTCATTATAAGAATTTTGAATGGAAATTTCAGTTACAAGTGTTTTTTCTTTGTAATTTTACTAAAAATCATGTAAATAACCCTAAGATATACAGTATAGAAAGTCGATACAAAGAGGGTTATCCCACTCCCTAGAATTATTCCGCCTATTACATCTGTTGGATAGTGAACACCCAAGTAAATGCGAGAAATAAATACAAGCAGCGCCTCTAGAACGAGTCCTGAAAATATCAGTAAGTTTCGTTTGGTTTTTTTCAAAAACAGCCCAAACGCAGTGATTCCAACTGCGACTACACTTGCATGACCAGAGGGATAGGATTTGTCCTCCTGTTTTTCTGATAAAACATCTAGTAAGTGAATGGGTGGTCGATCTCTATCCGACATTTCTTTTGCCAGAGAATTAAACGGAATAACGATTAGCAATGAGAAAACAATGACTACTGAGATCATCTTTCCGTGATAACCAGCGAAAACAAAACAAACCAATATAACAAATATCCAAAAAAACTCTCTTCCATAATCCGAAACAAGTTTCATAAGAGAATCTAAATATGAATTATGAAGTAATGAAAAGTAGACCACTACTTGCTCATCAAAATCCATCAAAAATTGCCCTTCGGGAAGAACACGATTGTTTGTCAAAAAAATAACAGTTGAGAATAAGATAAAAACTGTAATAAGAAAAATTCCTGTATAAAAATAATCCATTGACATGTTTGGCCTAAATGATGCTTTATGGGGGGGAGACTGATGGTTCAATAATTAGTCAATCATACCCTAAACTTGAATTAATTTCTATTGAAAATTATATGTATTAAACTTAAGAACTAATCAAATGACAGATATTTTAAAGCAGATAAGTTAATGCCTTAAAGTTTGATGCTAAAGAGACTGGAAATCAATTAAGATAATAGCAATGGAGGAATCGAATATTCCCACATATCAAAAAAATTTTGACAAATTGTATTAAACGAATTTCAAACTGTATTCCCAATTGCCGTAAAAGAAGCAGATCGATGATATACAAACCTGTCGAATTCTACAATCTCAAACATACTAAATTCTTAAATATATTAATTGTGCTGAAAAATAAATTTGAATCGTTTGATTATGGATAGTACTTTAATTACCTTAATTAAGAATAGTAGTATAATTTTTGATTTAACTGTACTAAATGTATTTGACAGTATTATAAACTGTAATCTTTGTTACCTCAAAATTTACTATAATAGTTATCGATATGGCATAAAACAAGAATTTGCAATTGCTTGCCTACTTGTCTTGACAGCATTTTCTAATACGAAAAAAACAGCGTACCAAAAGGGGGTATAAATATTGACAACATGTTTCGAACGGATCAAGTTTTTTTATGGCATTGGATTGGCTATAATGATTCTCTTAGGAAATAGTGGATTTGTAATCATATCTCCTAAAATTTCTCTTGGACTCATAAATGATCCTTCGATATTACAGTTACCTATTGACATTTCATCCGAATCCCTCCTTTCCAAACAGCAACTTGAAAAATCTCTTCAGTTATCCAAAAATGCTGAATCCTTATTATTACAGGAACCGGATAATGATGAGGAAAGAGACCATTCTAGAACCGACAACACAGAAGAATCAAACGAGCCAAGCTATCTTGATGAAGATCAATACCAAACAGAAAAAAGATACAAGCAGGTCGGAGAAAAAGGAAATTCTGTTTTCCAAGAGAAGAACTATATAAAATATGAAGAGAAAGAGAACGATTCTAAAAATAGCAATGATAATAATCAAACTCCAACCAATACTAACAATAACAATCAAGGTACCCAAAACAACAACCAAAACAAGCAAAAGAATATCAAAGGTCCTGTTAAACTCACTTTTGTTGATTCTTATTGGACTAATAATGTCGCTCCTGAAACAGTTGTAGCAAGTATCTCTTCGGGCCAAGTTACAGCTCAGCAAATGCCTCCAGTTGCTAGACAGGAAGTAGACCCGGGAGAGGGTAATTCGGTACTTGCTGTCACAATAATTAATCAAGGTTTTTCCGATATTTCAGGCGTTAAGGGTTACTTTGATTTTCCAAATGGCTTTAAGGCCCTAGTTACACCTGATAATGTAGATTCAGATACTGCAATTTCTAGTTACAATGGTGTAGTAAAAGCGGGGCAATCATTTGTCCTTTACTTTCCAGTCAATATTTTGCAAAAAACACAGGTGGGAAAGGAATATCAAGGAGATCTGAAAATTAAATATTTTAAATTAACGGAACAATCAAAAAAGGATTTTAGAACTGCCAATATTGAAGTGCCGTTTCGATTAACAGGAAAGGTAATCTTGGAACTGAAGGGAACAGACCAAGACTCAATTGCGCCAAATGCAAATGGACCTAGTAATATTTATCCTTTCGGTAGATCGGACATCATTAATGTTATGGCCGGCTCTCCAAATACTCTTGACATCAAATTGTCAAATAAGGGTACAGCTACAGCAACTGGCGTTACTGTCAATGTCCTAAATAGTAATCAACAAGTAACGACAAATGTAAATCCGGGCGATGGAAGTAGTAATTCTACACTACAATCGAGTCAGTCTACCACGCAGGTTCCCTTCATTAATTTAGGAAATACAGTCTTTAACGTAGGTTCTATATCGCCCCAACAAGAATTTAGTATCGACCCAGTCATTTTCCCTCCAGCATCTTCTGGAAACGTCCTTCAAAATATAGATATCAGAATTTCTTTTAATGACGCATATGGTAATAAAAAGACGATAAACCACTTGGTGGGCATTCAAATCGTTCCTACATCTCCGCAGAACGATCTCTATGTATCGCCTGCAACAGTTGTGACGCAGGAGAATACGAATATTCAACCTATTCAATTTGAAAAAGATCAATTCATTAAATCTGAATCTAACGATCAACACTTCGGATATGAAAAGTTGGCAGATTTGTATCCCTACCAGCTCTACCCTCTAACGACATTAGTATCCCCAAAAAATCATCTTTATAATGTCCAATTAACGGATAACGCTCCAAAACCAGACCCTACCGAGGAAAACCAGATTCAAATCGTAGCAGGAAAAGTCTCAAAAATCAATTTTAGCATTAATGGATTCGACAATTCTGGATCGGGAGGCAAAAACATTATATCCAATCTTGCAGTCAGTATTACACCACAATCACCTTCGGTAAAAATTGTTGGAAAATCTCTATGGAATTTACCGACCTTGGGCTCCCAAAGCAACATATTATCTACGGACGTTTTTGCTTCGCCATCGTTGATAGGGAACCCAATTTTTTTCACGGTGAAGGTTCAATATCTCAAGAATTATCAAGAACTAAAAACGGCTACTTTTAATCTTGGTGCAATCATTACCGGAAACATAAAATTATCTGTGAATGATTTGACTATAAGAGCTATCGGTAACCAATATAATCTTGCGGGGAATATTCTAAATGAGGGTAACTCTGTAGGTCAATTTTCTAAAATATCCATACTTGATGACAGTGCGAATACATCCGCGAATGGTATTACGCAAGAATCCCCGCTTCCTGAAAGTGAAGAATACATTGGAGATCTCCCCGTAAACATTCCAATTCCTTTTAATATACCACTGTCCCAATCCATGATGTCAAAATTAATAAAAGAGACCGAAAGTCAGGATGGTTCTTACCAAGATGACATGACATCTACAGTGATGATCCCGTTGAAACTGACTTATACAGATAGTGTCCAAATGATACAAGAAAGCATCAATTCATATCCCCTCACATTAGACGCGAAAATTGTCTCTGCATTCGGCGGATTGGCCTTGAACAACGGCTTTGTAGATTCTTACTGGGCGGTAGATGCACCATTACAAAGCAACTCGGCATCTACAACTTCTTTTACTAGAACCTCTATACAAAAGGCCGTTGCTCCTGGGGATGGGTCTTCTATACTAGCTGTTGAACTAACGAACACAGGATTTGCAGACATTTCTGGAATTACAGGTTACTTGCGATTACCACCAGGATTTCAGCCTGACAATTCTCAATTTAACAATGGTAACAATGGACTACCATATCCTGATACATTAACTGCAGTTTCCTCCAATGGTAACATAATCAAATCTGGTCAAACATATACACTTTATTTTAAAGTGAAGGTATTGGAATCGGCCACAATTGGAAATCATATAGGATCTCTCACGATCTTTTACTTTAAGGTTCCTGATACAAAAGTGGGTACCTATCGAACCCAAGAAATAGATTTTCCGTTTTACCTTCCTGGAAAACCTATATTGGATCCATCGTCTAATGCAACAGATCTTGAACCAGGAATAAGTAATCCAGTTAAGATTTATATAAATAATAGAGGAAGCGCACCTGCTACAGGCGCGACTCTGCAAATTTCAGAATCTGATGATACAGTCATATCATCCGGTACCGCAGAAATAATAGGACGGAATGCAACTTCCGCCAGTAGTATCCAAGATGATTCTGTCTCCGTCCCTCTGATTACGACCGGTCAAAGTACGTTCGATCTTAAATCCATCCCAGTGAATGGTTACTCTGAAGTCCAGATTAATATTATTCCGTCGGTAGACTCCGAGGAAAGTTTGCAAAAACTGAACCTCCACCTCACCTATGTTAATCCAGTTGGAGTCCTTACTACAACTGACAAGACCATAGGTTTTAGGGTGTTACCAAACCCACCTGATGGGGGATTGAGTGTAACTGGTAGTAGTCCGGCTGATGAGAGTACCGAAGAAGGGTTGAGTGTAACTGGTAGTAGTCCGGCTGATGAGAGTACCGAAGAAGGGTTGAGTGTAACTGGTAGTAGTCCGGCTGATGAGAGTACCGAAGAAGGGTTGAGTGTAACTGGTAGTAGTCCGGCTGATGAGAGTACCG